>JBBSEL010000068.1:0-9301 GCA_038239755.1 Chloroflexia bacterium
CCGGCAGGCCAGGCAGCGGACGTAGCTATAGAAGCCATTATCGGGCGGCACATCCACGAAGTAGACCAGGCAGTCGGTGGGCGACGGGCTGGCAGCGACGGTGCGGGTCGGTGTGGGCGTGCGGGTCGGCGTGTTGGTAGGGGTCGGCGTGGTGGTGCAGAGTACCTGATCGCCTGTCGCGTTCAGGCAGAGGGCCGGGCTGGGCGAGGCTGTGGAGGTCGCAGAAACTGCCAGCGTGGGGGTGTTGCTGGATGGCACCGTGGCGGTGGCGGTCGGGGTGAACTGACCAGTGGGGCATTCGTCGGTATAATGTAGGGTCAGCGCCTGGTGATGGCCCGCATTGTCCTGGTATGTGCCCACTGCCCAGATATCTGTCGGGCCGACCGCTGACACGCCAACCAATCTGTTCTCCGTGCCGCCGTTGGGGCTGGGAACGATACTCCAGGTGGTGCCGTCCCAGTGGAGGATCAGATTGTTCCCCCCATTGTCATCGCCCACCAACCACACATCGTTGGCGGCGAGAGCGGTAATGCTCTGCAAACTGCCGCCGGTGGGCGTGATGGGGCTGGTGATCAGGCTCCAGGTGGTGCCGTCCCAGTGCTCGATCAACGGCTCGTAATGTCCACTGCTGGAATTATAAAAAGTGCCGACCGCCCAAGCCTCATTCGCTCCGGTGACGGCCACACCCTGGAGCCGCGGATTCACGCCGGACGGGTTCGGGCTGGGAACGATGCTCCAGGCCGTGCCATTCCAATGCTCGATCAGGGTCTGCTCGCCGCTGCTGGGGTCTGCATACCCGACGATCCAGGCATCGTTAGGGCTATTGACCGCGACCGCATCGAGATACGCAGCACCGCCTGGGTCGGGACTGGGCAGCAGAGTCATGGTCGATGTGCTCACGCGGGCGATGAGCGCCCCCACGGGGTTCCCACTATCAACAGTGTGCCCAACCGCCCAGAGATCGTGTGGCCCAATCACAGCGGCACCATTGAACGAGGCCGGGCGGCCCAAAACGCCCCCGAATAGGCTCCAGGTGGCACCATCCCAGTAGAGGGTCTGGGTGGACATATTGCAGCAACTTGCTTCGCCGCCGACCGCCCAGGCTTCGCCCGAGTAGGCTGCACCCCCTGACAAGGCTGTGCCTTGCGGCGAATTCGGACTGGCGACTTGGGTCCATTGCTGTCCATCCCAATGCATTGTCAAGGGTAGAATGATACCGCCATCAAAGTAAAAGCCGAAACCCCAGACATCCTTCGCGCCAACGGCAGAGACGTTGGAGAGCCAGGTATAATCAGGTCCGGGATTGGGGCTGGAGACGATCTGCCAGGTGGGGGGGCAGAGGGCCGGGGTGGCGGTGGGGAGACCCCCGGCGACGGTGGGTTGCGCCGGGATGGCGGTAAGGAAAGACCAGGAGGCCAGCAGCACGAGGCAAAGGGCGGCGCCCAGCCCACCGAGAACGCGCAGGTATCGCATACGGTACTCCTAATGCTGAACAGTTGGGCAGTACCCCTATGCCCACCGGTCGTGCGGTCACGGTCCCTGTGCGCCTGGCACGCTCTATTATAGCACAGAAATCGCCTGGGAATTACATTCGGTGGCGCAATTCAGCGACCAGCGTGACAATCGCGGGATCGCCGGGCACCAGTTCCAGCGCCGCCACCAGGATCGCCACCTTGCGCCGGTCCTGCTCAGCCCGCGCCACCGCCAGCAGCACCCCCAGCAACACCGGGGAGCGCGCCGCCAGGATGGTGGCGACCAGATAGCGGTAGACGGCGATCCGGTATGACGTGCGGAGGAAGGTTTCGATAAAGTCGGCATGGGCCGGGCCGCCGGGATGGACGACGAGCAGATCGAACAGCCCGGCCAGCAACAGGTCGTCGGGCGACTCGCCGTACTGCGCGACCAGCCCGGCCAGCAACGACGCGGGAACGTCGCCCAAATTCTGGAGGCAGGCGGCGATCACCTCTGACACCCCACCCCGCGCATCCACCGCTACTTGATAGAGGGGCAACGGCTGACCCTGGTCGGCCAGCAGGCGCACAGCATCAACGCCAGGGCGGCCCGACATGCGCGAGGTGTGGGGATCGACTAGGAGCCGCACGGCGTGGTAGCGGGCGCGCTCCGGGTCCAGCCCGGCCAGCAGGAGCAGGCCCGCCGCCCGCAGTTCGCCCGCGCTCTCGGCCCGCGTGGGCGGCAAGAATTCGTAGGTGGTGACCGCCCGCTCGGCCAGATCGGCATCGTCGCCCTGCACCAGCGGTTCGAGCGCCTCCAGCACCTGCACCCGCAGGGCGCAGCCGGGGTCGCGCTTGACCCCGTCGGCATCGTAATAGGCGTAGACCTGGAGCAAGACCGGGCGGGCTGCCAGGCGCGGCGGGGCGGCGAGGACCACCGCCAGCGCGGCAGACACCACCTGGATCCCATGCTCCCGCCCCAGCAGGTCGAGCGCCAGATGCACCTGCTCATCGGGCTGGTCGGCCAGGGCGCGAAGCCGCGTCACGGCGGCGGGCACTTTCGGGGGTTTGCTCATCGCTTTGATTGTACACGAAAACGCTGCCCGGTGAATATAGGGGGCTACCGTAACATCCGTCACGATTGTGCGGTGCCAATTACAAACGCCGGGGGCATCTTGTGCTATAATGAGGACCATGGCGATTGTCCGTCATAAAGGCTGCTCGCCTAGTCTGGTGCCACCTGGCGCGAAAGGAGGCTAAAGCAATGGGTAAGGGCAAGAAGAAGGACAAGAAGGACAAGAAGAAGAAGTAGGCATCGGTGTGCCACCACTTTTCTTGTATTGAAGAGGCCAGACCCGCACCTGGGGCCTGGCCTCTTGTTGCACGCGCACCTTACAGGGGCTTTCAGGGAACCATCGTGCCCATCGCCCCCGGTGTGCCCGTCGCGTCTGGCTCCGGCGAGAAGGGATAGCCCGCCGCCTGCCAGGCAGTGAACCCGCCCACGAGGTTATAGACGTTGGTGTAGCCCAGGTCGGCCAGGGTGTGGCTGGCGATGGTGCTCATATTGCCGCTGTGGCAGGTCAGCACGATCTTCGCCCCCTTGTCGGCGGGCAACTGGTCCAGGTGCTGGGCGATCTGATCGTAGGGGATCCGGGCATCTAATTGCGGCATCAGCCCCTGGTGCGGCACATGCACATCCACCTCGAAGAAGTCCTTATGGTCCAGCATCGCCTTTAATTCGGCGGGGGTGATGTCGGTGTAATGGCCGTGATCGGTCGTGACCACCGTGCCGACCGGAGCCGCCGCTACGGGAGCCGCCGTGGATGTGGCGGCGGCAGACGCGGGGGTACCCCCGGCAGCAGGCGGGGCCGCAGTGCCGCCACAGGCCGCCAATAGCATCGTCAAGCCAAGCGCCAGGGCGGGCAACAATCCGCGCTTCAGAGAAATCATGGGCATAGAGCAGGTCCTTTCGTGCCGGGGCAGCGTGGCCGCATTATCGGTCTCGGCGCAACCATCCCTATACAGTATACGACACAAAGGGTCTGGGGGGTTCTCTTTGGTAATAGCAGCATCGCCACGGTCCTCAAGACTCGTGGCGACACTGCCGGTGCGGGCGCAGTTAGAGTTAAGTACAATCTAATCGCCGCCCTCTTTAGGTCAAAAGTAACTTACTGGACGGCGGTGTGGCTCGGCTGCGTCATGGGCGGCTGGACCATGGTGCTACCCTGCTGCGCCAGCCCTTGCAGCTTCTTGAACGCGGCCTGATCTTCCTGCAAGTTCTGCTGGAGCAACGGAACGGCCTGGGTCAGACCCAACTGCTGCGCCATCAGGATCAGATTCTCATAGGCGGTCATCTCGTAGCGCTCGGTCTTCTGCGCCGCGCCGATGTTGTACGTATCGAGGATGTCAGGCGTCGGGCTTTCCTTGCTGGTGAAGTTCTTCTTCTCTTTGATCAGCCCTTCGATCCCCTGGCAGGTTTCGGCTTTCGCCTGCATCTTCAGGATCTGGAACACCTGCTCTACGCGCTGCACATGGCCCTGGGTCTCCTGGCGGTGCGACAAGAACGCCTGCTGGAGATCCTGGCGAGTGGATTCGCGGGCCAGCTCGCCCAGCGCCTCAACCAGCTTCTGCTCGGCATAGTAGATATCGCCCAGTTCGTGGATAAACAAGCCTTGAATATCGGTAACGCTCATGCTTAGTCTCCTTTGATTCTGCAATGTAGTGTGTGGTACTTGGTAGACCTGGCCGCTGCCCCGCCGGTGCGGAGCGCCAACCGTGCATCAACGTCCTTCGCCATTGACGCATCCACAATGAGCAACGTGGCTCACCACTTCTTCAGGCAACTTCCGTGCCATTCCCGTAGAGATCGTTCGCTATTCCTCAATAGATCCTGCGGATAGTTGATGCCCAGATGACAAATCAGTGCCTTCGGGATCGGCTCTTTTTCCGCAGCTACTTATAGGGATATGTCGTCCTTCGATGCGCTCATCAATCTGCCAATCCACAGCTGTCACGTCTGAGCGACGACGAGCCGTCCTTAAACACCGATGCGATTTGTAGGATATGGCTCTGTCCATTGATGGTCGGGCTGCCCCAATGTTGAGGACACCCCACCATCAATGGACAGAGCCATATCCTACAGACGTAAGAGGGCGTTATACGCGGATCTCGGGGACGAGGGTTGATGGTCTATACAGGATAACCACATGGGTGTACTCCCCTACTCACCGCGCAGGGAGTTTAGCACATAACAAAAGCCTGCCGCGTCAGCAGCAGGCTTTCATATGCATCATTGGGTGAGGCGCGTTACTTGCCGGTCAGCGGGATCATCACGCGCTTCTTGGCGGTGGGATCGGGAGCGTGGGTGCCCGCGACGGGGTAGCCTTCTTCGTCCAGGACGGCGTTGACGTGGGCCATGTCCAGCGCCGCGTCGTCGTAGTCGAGTTGGACGGTCTTGCCGGGGATGTCCACCTGCACGCCTTGCACGCCAGGTTCGCCCTGGAGGGCCTGGGTGATGTTGTGGGCGCAGTGATCGCAGGAGATGTCGGGGACTTCGAGAATAATTTGCGACATGGGTTGGGGTTTCCTTTCAGTAAGTGGTTAAGGGTTATTTGGATACTTCGACGACCCAGGCGACGGTCTGAACCTGACCCGCAGCCTGGAACTGGAGCCAGACTTTGTAACGGCCTGGCGCGGCAAAGGTGTGGCTGAAGGCCACGTCGGGGCCGAACAGGGCCGGGGGTGCGGTCATCTCGCCCATCGGCGTGGCAGGAGGCACAGTGCCCACAGCGGCATGGAGATGGGCAAAGCTCCCGGCGCGTTCATCGAGGACGATGGCGTGCCCGGCCTCGCCCAGGTAGGGCTGCAAGTCGGTGGCGGGGGCACCGTTGCGGGTGATCCGCACGGCGAACCCGACAGGCTACCCGGCCCGCACCGTCGCCGGAGGGGTGAGCTGCGCGATATACGGCCCGCTTTGCTGTGGCCCCAGGTCAGGCACGAGCGGGGCGGCGAGGCCGTTGCTGTCGCCCACGGTGAGGCCGAACTGCTGGACCTGGGTGCCCTTGCCGTTGACCGTGAACTCATCGTACAGGGCATAGGCTCCGGCTATCGGGAAGGTGTAAGGCACCGTCCACTGGCCCGGCGTGCCCGTCTGCTGGGGGTGGAGATGGGCGAACGAGGTCAGGTCTTTGCTGACGACGATCAGGTGCATCGGCGCTTCGTGTTCGGTCGCCAGGGCGGTCTGCGGCTTGCCACTGGCGATATCGGTCAGGTTGAAGGTCAGCGTGGCCGGGGTGCCCGGCGCTAGGCCGGGGCTAACGTCCAGGCTGACATCGGTGCTGACCGTCCATTGGATGGCGGGAGCCGCGCTCATGCCCATCGCCGGGCGGAAGAAGAACAGCGACCCCGCTCCTACCGCCAGAGCCAGCCCGCCAATCGCCAGCAGGTAGCCCACATCGGCCAGGCGGCGGCGCAGCGGCGGATGAATGATCTCCTCCGGCGTTTGCGGCGGGGTGAAGCCGCGCAGCCGCAGCGAGTTGGTGACCACGCTCACGCTGGACATCGCCATCGCCGCCCCGGCCATGATCGGGTTGAGCAGGAGGCCGAGAGGCGGAAAGAGCACGCCCGCCGCCACCGGGATAAGGATGATATTGTAGAAGAAGGCCCAGAACAGGTTCTGGCGAATGGTGCTGATCGTGCGGCGCGAGAGGGCAATCGCCGTCACCACCCCACGCACGTCGCCGCCGATCAGGGTGATATCGGACGCTTCCATCGCCACGTCGGCCCCGGTGCCGATAGCGATGCCGAGATCGGCCTGGACCAGGGCCGGAGCGTCGTTCACGCCGTCACCAACCATCGCCACGACCTTGCCCGCTGCCTGCAGTTCCTTGACCTTGGCCGCCTTCTGGCCCGGCAACACCTCGGCCATGACGTTGGTGATGCCCACCTCGGCGGCGATGGCCTGCGCGGTCGCCGCGTTGTCGCCGGTCAGCATCCACACTTCCAGACCGAGGGCCTGGAGGGCACGGACGGCCTCTTTCGACTCCGGTTTCAGTGTGTCGGCCACGGCGATCAGCCCGGCAGACTGCCCGTCCACGGCTACATACATCGGCGTCTTGCCCGCCGTCGCCAGGGTCGCGGCGCGGTCGCCCAGGCCATTCAGTTCGATCTGGTGGTCGCGCATCAGCCCGGCGTTGCCGACCAGCAGATCGCGGCCTTCGACCGTGGCGGCGATGCCGTGCCCGGTCACCGCCTGGAAACCGCTGACGGCGGCGAGGGACAAGCCGCGTTCGGTCGCCCCGACCACCACCGCTTCGCCCAACGGATGCTCAGACCCACGCTCGGCGCTGGCAACCAGCCGCAGCAAGTCATTCTCGCTCAGGCCGTTAGTCGCCACCACGTCGGTCACGGTCGGCTTGCCCCGCGTCAGCGTGCCAGTCTTGTCCAGCACGATAGCGGTCACTTTGTAGGCCCCTTCCAGGGCTTCGCCACCCCGGATCAGCACGCCGAACTCTGCGCCCTTGCCGGTGCCGACCATGATCGCGGTCGGGGTCGCCAGGCCCAGCGCGCAGGGGCAAGCGATGATCAAGACGGCGATCATGGTTACCAGGGCGAAGGTGAATTTCGGCTCCGGCCCCAGCCAGAACCAGAGGACGAAGGTCAGCACGGCCAGCCCCAGCACCGCCGGGACAAAGTAGGAAGAAATCGTGTCGGCTACGCGCTGGATCGGCGCTTTCGAGCCTTGCGCTTCTTCGACCAGGCGGACGATCTGGGCCAGAGCGGTGTCCTTGCCGACTCGCGTGGCGCGGAAGGTGAACGAGCCGCTCTTGTTCAGTGTGGCCCCGATGACCGGGTCGCCCGGCCCCTTCTCCACCGGCAGGCTCTCGCCGGTCAGCATCGCCTCGTCCACGGCGGAGCGGCCTTCGACCACCACGCCATCGACCGGCACCTTGTCGCCGGGGCGCACGCGCAGCACGTCACCGGCCACCACCTGCTCCAGCGGCATGTCTACTTCCTGATCGCCCCGCACCACGCGAGCAGTGCGCGGAGACAGGCCCATCAACTTCTTGATCGCCGCGCTGGTCTGGCCCTTGGCCCGCGCCTCGAAGTAGCGGCCCATGAGGATCAGGCCGATGATCAACGTCGAGGTGTCATAATAGACTTCGGGGACCAGCCCCGCCGCGTGGACCACGTCGGGGAAGAAGGTGACGAACACGCTGTAGAGGTAGGCCGCCGAGGTGCCGACGGCGATCAGCGTGTTCATGTTGGTTGCGCCGTGGCGGGCGGCCAGCAGCGTGCCCCGGTAGAACTGCCACCCGGCCCAGAACTGCACCGGCGTGGCGATGGCGAACATGGCAAGATAGAGCCACTGCATCGGCACCGGCAGCGGGATAAACATCCCGGCCATGATCACGACTCCGGCGGCAAAGCTCACCAGGAACTTGCGCTGGAGGTCAGCGATTTCGTGCTGCTTGCGGGCGGTATCGGCGTCCACGGCATCCGCGACGTTCGACGTGCCCACTGCCGGAGCGACCGGCTCAGGGCGGAGGCCGTACCCGGCTCGCTCGACGGCCTGGCGGAACTCGTTACGCCCGACCATCGCCGGGTTGAAACGCACGGTGGCCTGCTCTGTTGCCAGGTTCACCGCCGCACTTTCCACACCGGGCAGCTTCGCCAGCGACTTTTCGACCCGGCGCACGCACGAGGCGCAGGTCATACCGTCAATGGGCAAGAACGCTTCTTCGGTGGGCACGGTGTACCCGGCGTGTTCGACGGCCTCGCGCAACTGCGTCAGGGTGGCAAGGGCCGGGTCATAGTGTACCGTGGCCCGTTCGGTCGCCAGGTTGACGTTCGCCTCATGCACCCCCGCCACTTTGCCGAGGGCGCGCTCCACCCGGCGCACACACGACGCGCAGGTCATGCCGCCGATGGGCAGCAGCACTTCGCTATCGGGGCCGGTGGGGGCGGTTTTGGTTTCTAGTTGTTCGGTTGCCATAACCTGAATACTCCGGGGTCCCCGCGCCTAGCGCTGGGACAACTCAAATAGCTCGGCCAGTTCGCTGAGCACCTCTTGATCGCGGCCCTCGTGGATGCCTTCCAGCACGCACGATTGCAGGTGGCCTTGCAGCATCACGCTCTCAAACTTCGCAATCGCCCGCTGCACGGCGTAGGTCTGCTTCAGGATATCCACGCAATACTGGTCTTCTTCCACCATCTTGCGAATCCCCTTCAGGTGGCCTTCGATATAGGCCAGCCGACGCAGCGCCTCTTCCTTGCTGCTTTTTTCTGCCATCTCAATCTCCTTGTCTGCTAAACCCTACCCCCCTGGAGGGGGTCTGCACAACCATTATACCCCGTGACGGAGAGCCTGTCAAGCTGGGGCACTCAGTCTATAGTCTGATCTACAGTGGGGGATGGATGCCCTGACGCCGCCGCGCAGCATCGGAGATAGGCCCGCGCCTCGGCCCCGCCGTGCCAGCCCTCGCCGGGGCCAACGCCGGGATAGAGGCGGTAGAGTTGGGCCTGATCGGTGGGATCGAGGGCGAAGAGATCGGGCGCGGCGCCCGTGGGGCAGAGCGCGGCGTCCAGCGCCACCAGCTTGTGGTCGCCATCGCCGCGATAGAAGACGCCGCAGAGGTATGCAGAAACGACCGCCCCGGCGTCCCAGGCGGTAGGTGTGACGAGCAGCACATCGAAGTGCGGCCCTGGCGGCATCCCTAGCCCACCGATCCAGCCGTAAGCCCCGGAGAAGCCGCGCGCATGAGTCAGCGACCGCATGGTTGTGCGGACGAAGGCGGCCTGCGCGGGATCATAGGCCAGGCGGTACGGCTCATGCCGGGGCTGTTCTACCA
>JBBSEL010000069.1:0-9287 GCA_038239755.1 Chloroflexia bacterium
CGGCACTGGTGGCATCCATTGTCGCCACTTTTATCAACGTTATCGTGGCAATCGCCGCATTGGGTATCGCTCAACGCCTGGCGGGCCACCACCAGCCCGGCCCCGTACCAGCCGTTATCGACGGTGGAGATCAGTTGGCCGGTGATGTCGGTGGTTTCGCAATCGGTGCCGCCCGGTGCGGTCAGGCAGTGGCCGGTGCCGGTGTCGTACCAACTGAGCAAGAAGCCCTGGTATTTACGCAGGTGCTCGATGGTCGTGATCGCCCGGCTCAGCCGGTCCAGCGCCTCGTTGCGGTTGATCAGGTGCATATCCTGCGCGGCAACGATGCTCCAGAGGTAAAGGCCGATATTGGTCGGCGAGGTGTAATTGCCCTGCGCAGGTGCGCCCTGGAAGCCGATGTTGTCGCGGGGCAGATCGGTGTGCGGATCGATGTCGGCGTTGTAGCCATAGAAGTTCCAGGTGTCGCGGGCAATCGCTTCCAGCGCGTGGCGTTGTTCCGGGGTGAACGTCTGTTGCTGGGGAGCGACGGCGACCGGGGGGACCGTTTGCGCCTGGGTGGCGACCGGTAGCGTGAGGATAACGACGGCGAGTGTCATGACGACAAGAAGCAGCAGTGCTTGTATGCGACGGTGCATGGTGTTGACCCTCCTGTGTGTACGTAAGCCTCTATCCTAGCGGGTATCCGGTGGGCGGGGTGGATTCCCAACTTCGGGCCGCCCACGCTTGCGCCCAGTTACTCTATCTAGCAGACACCGGGCCACCGTGTGCTGATATCGTCGGCGGCGGGTCCGGTTGGCAACGCGAGGTGCTAGCAGAGTAGAGGAGGGCGAATTCTTTTACACATATCCCCTCAGGTAGACGGTGCCAAACGAAGATACAAAATGACCCCCGGATCGTCCCGACGATGGAGCGCTCTGGGATGTAGCCTGGAACCGGGCGATCTCGGACGTTGCCTGGGCCGTGCGCCTGAGCCAGTCCAGCCCCTGGCGGCGCGATTGCGCCGTTCTAACTGTTTTTACGCCATTCTGCCTGCTTTTCGGCAGCCGCGTTGCACCGTGCCGGGGCTATCCTCCGTTGAAATTTCACCGGCTATGGCCTGTCCTGGGGAGTTATTGACGAGGCAGGAGGGGGGTGCTATAATGATCTTATGGACGTGTACTAGCATCCTACAGTACAATGGCGTCTGCTGCCTTGCCTTCTCGTCCGACTCCTCTTCGTTAGTCCAAGATTTCGCTGCGCCTTTACGATGCAGAACAATACTCTGGCCTGACGGCTCGATCTTCGATGCCCGGTACTGCTGGTGAGCAGTCTCTGTGTGACTCGGCTACATCTACTAGGAGGTGAATTCGTATACCTGATCAGCCTGCATTGCGGCAGGAAGGGCAGATGTCTGCCCTCGCTCGACATTAATCAGAATGAATCCAATGGAGGAAAGCGATGATTAATAAACGGTTCCACGTATTAGCTCTTTTCATTGTGGTATCCTTGCTGCTCGCAGCGTGCGGCGCAGATCCCACCGCCACCTCGGTCCCGGCCCCGACCCCGGCCCCCGTGGCTACCAATACGGTGGCGGCTGCGGCCCCGGCCACCGACACCCCCGCTGCGGCGGCCCCGACTGTGGCCCCGACCGTGGCCCCCACCACGGCGGCGACCGCCCCCGGCGGCACCAAGATCGCCTTCCTGTTGCCGGAAACCAAGACGGCGCGCTACGAGACGCAGGACCTGCCGAACTTCAAGGCCAAGCTGGCGGCGCTGGGCTTTGATGTGGACAAGAACCTGATCTACTCGAACGCGAACCAGGATGCGGCGCAACAGCGCTCGCAGGCGGAAGCGGCCCTGACCAATGGCGCGGGCGTCCTCGTCCTCGACCCGGTGGACTCGGCGGCGGCGGCGGCGATTGCCGATCTCGCCAAGAGCAAGAACGTGCCGGTCATCTCCTACGACCGGTTGATCACCGGCACGGCAGCCGTCAACTTCTACATCTCGTTCGACAACGAGCAGGTGGGCAAGCTGCAAGGCACGAGCCTGCTGGCGGCGTTGAACGGCAAGACCAATCCGACGGTGGTGATGATCAACGGCTCCCCGACCGACAACAACGCGACGTTGTTCAAGAAAGGGGCCCACAGCATCCTCGATGGCAAAGTGAACATCGCCAAAGAGTACGACACCCCGGACTGGAGTCCCGACAAGGCGCAGAACGAAATGCAGCAGGCGCTGACCGCCCTGAGCAACAAGGTGGACGGCGTGCTGGCGGCGAACGACGGCACGGGCGGCGGGGCCATCGCGGCCATGAAAGCCGCCGGGCTGAAGACGCTGCCCCCGGTGACCGGGCAAGATGCGGAACTGGCCGCGATCCAGCGCATCCTGGTCGGGGAGCAGTACATGACCGTCTACAAGGCGATCAAGCCGGAAGCGGAGACGGCAGCCGAACTGGCGCTCACGCTGTTGGGCGGCAAGCAGCCGGATGCGGCGATGGTCAACGGCAAGGTGACGAACGGCGCGTCGGACGTGCCCTCGATCCTGCTGGTCCCGGTCGCTGTGACCAAGGACAATGTCGCTGCGACCATTGTCAAAGACGGCTTCTGGAAGGCGTCGGATATCTGCACCGCTGACTATGCAGCAGCTTGCACGGCGGCGGGCGTCAAGTAACCCTGCGGCAGAATCCGTAATGGTGGTGGGGGGCACCCGCCCCCCACCACTTTCGTCGTTCAGGAGATCGCTATGGCAGAAACACCTCGAACGCCGCTGCTGGAACTACGTGGAATCAGCAAGCGGTTTGGCGCCGTGCAGGCGCTGACGGATGTCGATTTCGATGTCCATGCCGGGGAAGTCGTGGGCTTGGTTGGTGACAACGGCGCGGGCAAGTCCACTCTGATCAAATGTATCGCGGGCATCAACACCATTGACGGCGGCCAGATTCTGTTCGAGGGCCGCCCGGTGTCGATTCATGGCCCTAAAGACTCGGCGGCGCTGGGGATTGAGACCGTTTATCAAGACCTGGCGTTATGTGACAACCTCGATGTGGTCGCCAACCTGTTCCTGGGCCGCGAACAAAATACGGGCAGCGTGATCGATGAGGTCACGATGGAGAAACGAGCGATCGACGTGTTGCGCGGGTTATCGGTGTCGATCCCCAGCGTGCGCACCCTGATCGCGTCGCTGTCGGGCGGCCAGCGCCAATCGGTCGCGGTGGCCCGCTCGGTGATGTGGAATTCCAAAGTGGTCGTGCTGGACGAACCGACGGCGGCGCTTGGCGTCGCGCAGACGGCCCAGGTGCTCCAACTGATCCGCACCCTGCGCGAAAAAGGGCTGGGCGTGGTGGTCATCAGCCACAACCTGGAAGATGTCTTCTCGGTGGTGGACCGGATTATCGTTCTCCGGCTGGGGCGGCGGGTCGGGGCGTTTGACACCCACTCGGCAACACGTTCCCAGGTGGTCTCGGCGATTACAGGGGCCGAATTCGGCGCACCGGCCCCTGCGACGGAGCCTGCGTCCGCGCCCGTGTCCGCGTTGGGAGGGGTACCCGCATGAGCACAATGGTTAATGATCCGCGGCTGGTGACACCGGACTCCGGGGCGGGCGGGACGCTGGGCGCGCTGCGCCGCCGTTTCGCCTCTGCCGATCTCGGTTCGCTGCCGGTGCTCCTGGGCCTGGTGGTGATCTGGGCGGTCTTCCAGACGGCAAACGACAAGTTCCTTTCGCCACTGAACCTGACCAACCTGCTCTTGCAAATCGCCGCGATGGGCACGATTTCCAGCGGCATCATCCTGGTCTTGCTGCTGGGCGAGATCGACCTCTCGGCGGGATCGGTCAGCGGGTTGTGCGCGGCGGTCATGGCCGTGTTGAACGTCAAAAACGGCTGGCCGGGGCCGCTGGCGATCGGGGCCGGGTTGCTGGTGGGCCTGATCATCGGGTTGGTCCAGGGCTTCTGGATGGCGAAGCTGCGGGTGCCCTCGTTTATCGTCACCCTGGCCGGATCGCTGGCCTGGACAGGGGCGCTGTTGCTCGTGCTGGGCAATACGGGCACGGTGAACCTGCGCGATTCCTTTATCACCGGGCTGGCCGGGAACTTCTTCGATCCCCTCATCGGCTGGGTCCTCGGCCTCGTCTTCATCTTGGTCTTTGCCGGGGCGACGCTGTGGGACCGCCAGAAGCGCACGGCGGCGGGCCTGGGGGTGCCGTCGCCTAGTGTCCTGATCGCGCGGATCGCCGTCATCGCCATCGGTGCCCTGCTCGCCATCTGGGTGTTGAACCAGGACCGGGGGTTGCCGTGGGCGGTGGTGATCTTTATCAGCCTGATCGTCATCTTTGACTTTATCACCCGGCGCACCCTGTTTGGCCGCCATATCTTTGCCGTCGGTGGCAACGTGGAGGCGGCCCGCCGGGCTAGTATCGGGGTGGACCGGATCCGGATCATCGTCTTCGGGCTGTGCTCGATGCTGGCGGCGGCGGGGGGCATCTTGGCCGGATCGCGCCTGCTGTCGGTCAACCAGTCGTCGGGGGCCAGCGACTTGCTGCTGAACTCGATTGCGGCGGCGGTTATCGGCGGTACCAGCCTCTTTGGCGGGCGCGGCACGATCTGGGCGGCCCTGATCGGCTCGCTAGTCATCGGCTCGATCTCCAACGGCATGGACTTGCTGGCGCTGGAGTCGTCGGTCAAATACATGATCACCGGCGCGGTGTTGCTGGCCGCCGTCACCCTCGATGCCTTGACCCGCCGTCGCCGCGAAGCAACCGGGCGGTAGACTCAGTAGGCAGTAGGCAGTAGGCGGTAGGCAGTAAGCAGTAATAGCCTGTTAACGAAGGGACGGCACCGTGCGGTGCCGTCCCTTTTTGCGTATACGTTGTCTCCTGCTAGGCGGGCCGCAGGGTTGTGCTGGTTGGGTTCGCTTGCGCCATGGGGGACGGAAAACACCAGGAGCATCGCCGGTATTGGCGATGCTCCTGGGCTAGCTTAGGGGCGAGCGGTCGGGTTATGGCTTGCTGGTGTCGGTCCCGCAGCGTTCGCAATTCTCATGGATGACACCGTCGGTGTCATCCAGGCGGCGCTCGCCGTAGCGAACCCCACCCGCGAACGACTCGATCAGGCTGCCATAGAACGCATCGGCCTGGTAGCGGCACGACGGGTTGTTGACCGTCAGCGTCAGCGACGAGTTCGGCGGGATCACCGCCAGCACATAGTCGTATAGCTCCTGGTTGTTGAGGTTGCCGAACTGCTTGTAGGAGGCCAGGCCGATCGGGTAGCTACACGTGGTCGAGTGGTTGGTGAACCGAGCGCTGGTGGTCGTCGGGTGATCGGTGATCAGCGCCTCCAGCGCGCCCGTCGGGGGCACCGCCGAGCAGCCGGGCCGCGGGGTGAAGGCCGGGGTGGCGACCCGCGTCGGGCTGACCGATGCGCACACCGTCGTCGCCGGGGTCGGCGTGCTGGTCGGCGGCACCGTCGTGCGGGTGGCACTGGGTGGCACGGGCGTGCGGGTCACCGTCGCGGGCACCGTCGTATTAGTGCGGGTCGCGCTGGGCGGTACTGCCGGGTTGGTGCGAGTGGCGCTCGGCGCGACCGAGGTGCTTGTTGCGCTGGGCGGTACTGCCGTGTTGGTGCGAGTGGCGCTCGGAGCCACAGCCGTGTTGGTGGCGCTGGGCGGCACCGCTGTGTTGGTGGGCGTATTGGTCGGCGGCACCGCGGTGCGGGTGGCACTCGGCGTCTTCGGCGTGCGGGTGGCACTCGGTGTCACCGGGGTGCGGGTCACCGACGGGGTGCGGGTCGGTGACGAGGTGCGGGTCGGTGACGAGGTGCGGGTCGGCGATGAGGTGCGGGTCGGCGATGAGGTGCGAGTCGCCGTCACAGGCACCGTTGTCGCGGTGAGCGTCGGCGTGGTGGTCGGCGTGAGCGTATCCACCGGCGTGGCGGTCGGCGTTAGGGTGTCTGTCGGCGTATTGCTCGCCGTCGGGGTGTTGCTCGGTGTCGGCGTCACCGTGGCCGGGTTGATGCCGCAGGGCGACTGGCCGATCAGGAACGGCGTGAAGAGCACGTTGTCGCTGACCCGGTCGCCGGTGCCCAGCGGGTTGGTGGGATGCTGCGGCCCGGTGGCCGATCCCCACCAGTTAAGCGTGGCGTCCATGAGCTGGCCGGTGGTGTTATCCGCCCCATAGAGCGTGTTGCCGTAGATGTCGTTGCTGTGCAGCGTCGCCGAGGCGGTGAAGCCGGTCTGCTGCTCCATATAGAAGCCGTAGTCGTTGTGGATGAGGGTGTTGCAGGTGAACTGCGCCGCCACATTGCGTGAGCCATAGGGCGCGACATCGGTCGTCACCAGCGCGCCGATGCTCCCGGCCAGGCCGCCGCCATCCGCGACGTTACTGGTGAACATCGTCGTCACCGGCGCGTCGGCCCCAAAGATCGACAGGCCTGCCGAGCAACCGGTGACGGTGTTGTGGTTGACCGTTGGGGCCAGGGTGGGCACAAAGACCCAGACCCCATAGCCATAGGGGGTAGCCGGGCAACTGACGTTGTTATCCTGGATCAGGTCGGCGCTGCTGCCCGCGCTATCGCCCGCGTTGTCGGTGTGGACACCGCTGGGCGAGGTGGTGATCGTGTTGTTCAGGAACTGGGTGCCGCGCGAATGGTTGGCGCTGATCGCGTCGTTGGCCCGCGACACAGTGTTGGCTTGCATCGTGCCCGCGCCGCCGAAGTTGAACATGGCAATCGACGCCTGGTCGGCTTGCACGTTGTCCACCGTGTTGTTGTGGAAGTTGAACGAGCCGCCGCTGGAGGCGTACATCCCGCGCAGGTAGATGTTCTGCACCGTCGTGTTGTAGACGGTCAGATTGTTGTAGACGCCCAGGTTATGGTTGGTGATGATGCCGTTGCGGGCGTCAATGTCCGCCCCGCCGACGGGCGGATTGCCGCTGCTCAAGGTCGGATTATCACCGTCCAGGGTAAAATCGTGGATGGTGACGTTGTCGGCCTGCACGAGCATGATGTTGCTGGCCCCGGAGCAGAGGGAGCCGCCGCCCGTGCCGCCGCAGTTGGGGTTGGAGAGGGCGGGGATGACGAACGTGTTGCCCGCGCCCGCCCCGGCCACGGTCACGGCCTTGGTCACGGTGATATTTTCGGTGAAGGTGCCCGCCACGGCGTTGACGGTGCCGCCGGGGTTGGAGCCGTCGATCCCGGCCTGGATCGAGGAGTAGCTGCTGGGCGGGCTGGTGTCGGTCACCGGGGCAAACGGCTGGCCGGTGGCGGGCGGGCCGTCGAGCCAGGGCACGTAGTCCACGTTGCCTGCCGCCGCGACCCCTTGCGCACCGACATTATAGGTGTTGCCCGGTGCGGTCGGCCCGTTGGCGCTGCCCCACCAGTTGTTCTCGGCGTTGACAATCGTCGGGTCCGCCCCGGTGCGCAGCCCGTAGGCGCTGTTCCCGGCGAAACTGTTGTAGTGCGCGGTGACGTTGGCTCCAGCAGGTAGCCCGCCGTAGACGTTCGCTACCGCATCGTAGAGGCTGACCCCGTTGGTGTAGCCCGTGATCGTGTTGTTGGTCAGCGTGATCACCGCGTCTGCCGGAAGCGCACCATAGCCCGCCGCGTTGGTGGCGATGTAGACGCCGGACCCGGCGGGTTCGTTGGCCGCTCCGGGTCCGGTGACCCCGTTGCCGCTGAGCGTGTTGCCGCTGATGGTCACATTGTGCAGGTTGCTGCCACGGACCTTGATTCCGTGGGCAGCAGGGATACCGCTGGGGAGGGTGCCGGTCTGGGTGATGACGTTGCCGCTGATGGCGTTGGTCCCGCCGACACTGCGGTAGTCGATGACGGCGAAGCTGGTGGTGAGCGTGCCGACATCGCGGGTGAAGGTGTTGTTCTGGGTGGTGATGTTGCTATCGGGACCGAAACCGAAGCCCGCGTCAAAGGCGATCACACCGTAGGACTGGGCGACGGTGAAGGTGTTGGTCTCGACGGTGACACTCTGGTCGCCGCCGCCGAGGTAGACGCGGCTGGGGGAGAAGCTGCCGCCGGTGAGCGTGTTATTGCGGATGGTCGCGCCTTGAAGGTCGAAGAGGATCATATCATCCTCGATGGCCCGGTTATTCTCAATCAGCAGGTTGACGTGGGGCGCGTCGTGGGCGCTGACGTTGGAGTTGTAGTTGCGGTAGCTGTCGTTGTTGCGGTAGACGGCATTGGTCGAGCCGCCGGCGAGGAAGACCGCATGGTTGCCGAGATGGTTGAAATAGTTACCCTCGATGAGCACGCCCTGTTGGCCGACGAGGTAAGCCCCGCCGGGATCGCTGGCGCTGGAGCCGCTGGAGGGGTTGCCGACGAAGAGGTTATTCTTGATCGCCAGGTTGGTATACTGGCTCTGGGAGAGGGCGGTGATGATCCAGGGGGCGGAATTGCCGGTGCCGCTGAGGGTAAAGCCGTCCACGGTGATCGCATCGGCCTGCAACTGGAGCAGCGGCGTGGAGCCGCTCGGCGCTTGCACAACCGACTCGGGCCCTGACCGTGTCTTGGCTAGCCGGCCTGCCTGAGCACCGGCCAGGGTGAGGCTCTTGTTGATCGTCAGGCTTTCGGTGTAGGTTCCGGCGGCGACGTTGACCGTGTCGCCGGGGCTGGCCGCATCAATGGCGGGCTGGATCGCTTCGGTGTGGTTGTTGGCCGGGTCCCAGTAGACCTTCGTCATCTGGATATGGCCGTTGCCTCGCGCCGTCCCGTCTTTTTCCGAGGTGTAGAACAGGTAGGTGCTGGGGCCGATTTGCCCGGCTTCCGGCCAGTAATCCCACCAGTCGTTCGCGCCGTAGCGGGCGGCGGTGACGGTGGTGTTGGTGCCCGGCCAGGTGGTGCCGTTGGCCGATTGGGTCCAGGCCACCCGTTGCGGCCCGGTGCCCAGGTCGGGGGCCAGGAAGATGTTATATTTGCCGCTGGCATCCTTAAAGATCGTGGGGTCCCAGTTGGTGACCCCTCCTGCCGGGGCGGCGACCGATACCGGGGCCGTCCAGGTCGTCCCATCGGTGGACGAGGTGATGAAATCCTCGCCCGTCGCGCCGTTCACCATGACCAAGCGGAACGTCGCGCCATCATAAATCGCTTTCGGCAGCGAGCAGTTGGCGGCGACCAGGGTCGGCGCGGACCAGACCGTACCGTTCCAATTGCGGGCAAAGGTACCTGCCCCGGTGCCATCCTCGTAGAACAGCCAGACTTTCCCGTCGGGGGTAGAGACCGCTTCAGCGTTGAAATAGGCTTGATCGCTCAAGGCGGATCGGGCCGACCATACGCCTGCTGTATTGGTGTAATAGTACAGCGACCC
>JBBSEL010000070.1:0-9284 GCA_038239755.1 Chloroflexia bacterium
AGTCATTGCTCCGCCCCGATCTTTGCTGGTACACTTAGGAGAACCACATTGTAGCAGTGGCGAGGGGTGGGACCAGTGATTGGTCGCGCCCTAATCATCATAGTAGGCCTCAGCATAATAGCCTTACGCCGCACTCGCTTGCCTGGCGTTCATAAATAGATGTATAATCGTGCTATAGCAAGCGACCTCACTTCTCCTTCACAGGAGGTTTGCAGGCCCGAGCGCCACGCGCGGCAATCGGGCACGGTCGCCAGTTTGGGCTGGACGGAATGCCAGGTGGTTTTTGTCGGCCCAAAGCTGCGGGGTCTCCAGCCTGGGTGAGTCCCGGTCAAGTAAGGCATTCTACGGCGCTGAGGTGTACGATGACCACCCCCAAGAGCATCCTGCTGGTGGATGATGAGTTAAAGCTGCGTGAACTACTCAATGCAACGTTGGCGGCCCCGGAGTTTACGATTGTCCAGGCCAGTAGTGGGGAAGAAGCCCTGCGCCTGGCCCGGCAATTACGTCCCGACCTGATCATTCTGGATAAACAGCTCAAGCCCGCCCATCCCGACGGGTTGGAAGTGTGCCGGGAACTAAAGAATGATCCCGCGATGCGCGCGACCCATATCCTGATGCTGACCGGCTCTAACTGGCCGGAGGATCGGCAATTGGCCGAGGAGGCGGGGGTGGACTATTTCTTCACCAAACCGTTCAGCCCGCGCACCTTGCTCGATCAAATCTATAAAGTGTTGCTTGGCTAGTACAACTCCTCGGCTTGGTCACAGGGGTTTTATTAATAAGACGATGAGGAGCAGGGATGGCGAAAAGGAGTGGAGACGGCATTGTTGTCGATCCTCAATTGCTGATCTATGCAAAAGAATTGAACATCCTTCACCAGCAACAGCGCCAGCAGTTAGTGGAGTTGGAACAACTGTACCGCGATTTGCAGCAAAAGGAGCAGCATCGCGCGCAGCTAATGACCCAACTTCTCTCGGCGCAGGAGCACGAACGCAAGCGCATCGCCCGCGACATTCACGATGGGCCGCTGCAAGAATTGGGTGTGCTGCTGCTCACGATGGAGCGCTGCAAGCGCCAGTTTGAAGCGGGCGCGACGGCAGACGGCCTGGCCGGGCTGGCCCACCTGCGGTTGGATGTGCAGGGGGCAGTCGCCATGCTGCGCGCGCTGATCAGCGACCTGCGCCCCCCGGTGCTCGACACCAGCGGCCTGCTGGGTGCGCTCGACTACCTGGCCGGGCGGGTTGGGCGCGAGAACCCGGTTGAGGTGAATGTCAGCAGCCGCATCGGCTCGCGGCTGGATCCGAGCCTGGAGGTGGTCGTCTTCCGGCTGGCCCAGGAAGCGCTATCGAATATCCATAAACATGCCCAGGCGCAACACGCCTGGATCCGGCTAGAGCGCCGCGAGGACAAATTGCACCTGGAGGTGCGCGATGATGGGCAAGGGTTCGACGTGGCGACCCGGGCGCGGCAGGCCCTTGCCACCGGCCACATCGGGCTAGCCAGTATGCGCGAACGGATCGACGCGGTAGGCGGCACCCTGGAGATCGAAAGCGCACCGGGGCAAGGGACTGTTCTGCATTTTATCCTGCCGTTTCACGCTGATCTTACTGCTACCGATGCATAAACCCGGTGTGCGGAGTATTCTACATGAGCGCGCCCGATCCGTCTCTTATCGCTGATCCCGTCCAGCCGTCCGCCGTCCCCTCCCCCCACAGCGAGCCGCACTTCCGCGCCGCGTTCGACCATATGCTCGACGGCATGATGCTGCTTGACGACGATGCCCGGTTTCTCTACGTCAATCCTGCTATGTACCGGATGTTTGGCCTGGCCCCCGATGCGCTGCTCGGTCGCACCATCTTCGATGTGCGCCGCATCCTGCAAGCCGAGGCCCTGGCCGAAGCCTGGATGCTCTTCCTGGAGCGCGGGTATTACCACGGCGAATTGAGCATCCCGCGGGGGATGGTGGGCAGTTGGGATATTGAAGTGAACGCGGTTGCCCATATTTATCCGGGCCAGCACATGATCGTCATTCGGGATATTACCGAGCGCAAGCGGGCCGATACCGCCCAGCGCGCCTCCGAGGCGCGCTTTGCCACGGCCTTCCGCGCCAGCCCCGACGCGATGAGCATCAGTGACTTGTTTACCGGGCGGATCCTCGATGTCAACGACCACTGGGTGACGATGTTCGGCTACAGCCGCGCCGAAGCACTGGGCCAGTTGTTACCCGATCTGGTCCTGTGGACGGACCAAACCAGTTATGAGCAGCTCTTGACGCGCCTGCGCGCCGAGGAGGTCATCCACGAACTGGAAGTCACCTTCCGCCAGAAGTCGGGTCAGATTTGCGATGGCCTGCTCTCGGTCGAACTGATCGAGTTGGATGGGGCGCTGTGTGCCCTGACGATCCAGCGCGATATTACCGAGCGCAAGCGCGCTGAGGAAGCCTTGCGCGCCTCGGAAGAACGCTTCGCCACCGCCTTCCGGGCCAGCCCTTATATGGCCGGGATCAGCCAGTTGCAAGACGGGCGGATCATCGAAGTGAACGCGGTTTGGGAGCAGCTATCGGGCTACCGCCGGGAAGAGGCGTTGGGCCGGACCGTTGGCGAACTGGGCCTATGGTCGGACCCAGCGGATCGTGCGCGGCTGATCAGCGGGATGCGCGAACAGGGCAGCGTGCATGATCT
Organism: Chloroflexia bacterium; assembly: GCA_038239755.1. Classification (GTDB taxonomy): domain Bacteria; phylum Chloroflexota; class Chloroflexia; order QHBQ01; family JAICKM01; genus JBBSAN01. The sequence continues at coordinate 2,682 of JBBSEL010000070.1, forward strand.
GGAAGTGGGCTTCCGTTCGCGGGCGGGCAAGGTCCACCGGGTCAGCCTCTCCGCTGTTATCATCACCGTGCGCGGCGAACCCTGCCTGTTGAGCATGAGCATCGATGTGACGGAACAGCGGCTGGCGGAAGCCGCCTTGCGGGCGTCGGAGGAGCGGTTCGCCACGGCGTTCCGCGCCACCCCCGATGCGATGAGCATCACCCGGATTCGCGATGGCGTGATTGTGGATGTCAATGATAGTTGGCTGCGGTCGGGCAATTACCGGCGCGACGAAGTGCTGGGCCGGGCAATGCACGAGCTTAATGTCTGGCATGATCCGGTGGTGCAGGATCAGTTGATTGCTCGGTTATATGCCCAGGGGTCGGTGCGCAATTTTGAAACCTCGTACAATCACGAAGGGGATGTGCGCAACGCGCTCATATCGGCGGACCTGATCGATCTCGACGGCGAGCCGTGCCTGCTGGTGGTGACCCGTGATGTGACCGAGCAGAAGCAGGCCGCCGAGCAACTGCGCCTGCTGGGGGCCGCCGTGCAGCACGCTAACGCGGCGATCACCCTGGTTGCCGCCGCGCCCGACCCGGCCAGCGGAAGCATTGTCTTTGTGAATCCCGCCTTTACCCAACTGACCGGCTATGCCGCCGACGATGTGGTGGGGCGGAACTTCAGCCTGCTGCAAGGACCGGTGGCCGAAGAAACCGTGTTTGAACAGGTGCGGGCTGCCCTGGCCCTGGGGCAGATGCAAGGCGAGGCGCTTCTCTACCGTAAAGACGGCAGCGAGTACCTGGCCGAATGGTATCTCACCCCGGTTCGTAATGAGGAGGGCGCGACTACCCACTGGATGGCGCTGCTGCGGGATGTGACCGCGCGGCGAGCGATGGAGAACCGGGTCCGCGCCGCCGAGCGGTTGGGCGCGCTGGGCAGCGTGGCCGCCGGGGTGGCCCACGAGTTCAACAACATCCTGGCCGGGATCATGGGGCGGCTCGATCTGCTGGAACAAGAGATCCAGGAGCCGGGGCCGCAAGCGACCCTCGGTGTCATCCAGCGCGCGGTGGAGGACGGGGCCAAGGTCGTCCACCGGATCCAGGAGTTCTCGCGGCTCCGCGAAGTCGGGGCATTGATCCCCGTGGCGCTGAGCGAGGTGGTCCAGGACGTGATCGCCCTGACCCAGCCGCGCTGGCAGACGCTCCCGGCGGCCAAAGGCATCGTCCTGACCCTGCAGTCGCAGGTGGCACCGGGCCTGGGCGTCCTGGGCGATGCGACCGAGCTGCGCGAAGTGTTGACTAACTTGATCCACAACGCGGTAGAAGCGATGCCGGAGGGCGGCCAGCTCACGATCCATGCGGAACAGCAGGGCACACAGGTCGTGCTCACCGTGCGTGATACCGGGGTCGGCATGGATGCGGTGGCGCAGGAACGGGCGTTCGAGCCGTTCTTCACCACCAAAGTATCGGGCACCGGGTTGGGGCTGGTCGTGGTCCGGGATATTGTTCAGCATCACGGCGGCACGATCCATATCGCGTCGGCGCTGGGCAGCGGCACCACCGTCACGCTTGCCTTCCCTTCTGTTGCGCCCCCACTTGGCTTGTCTACAGCGCCCCCCCCGCCCCCGGTCGCGGTAGCAGGGACCGCACGCATTCTGGTGGTCGATGATGACCCCAGCTTGACCAGCATGTTGCGCCAGTTGCTGATACTGGCTGGGCACGAGGTGCTGACGGCCAACAGCGGCATCGAAGCGCTCGCCCTGATCGATCAGTATACCTTCGATCTGGTCTGTACCGACCTGGGGATGCCGGGGATGAATGGGTGGGAACTGGCCCGCGCCGTGCGCCAGCGCGCACCGGGTACGCCCATCGCCCTGATCACCGTCTGGGGCGCGGAACTGGACCCCGCCGATGTGGCGGCCAACCATGTGGACTTTGTTTTGCCCAAACCGTACCGAGCCGCCGAGGTTAAGCACTTAATTGCGCAGGCGTTAGCCCAGCAGAAGGAGCCGCCCGATGCTTGATGGCCCTTCGGATGCCCCGCCCGCGCTCCCGGTGCTGGTGATCGGTCCCCCCGCCCGGCAAGCCGCCCTGGCTGCTGCCCTGCTCCCGGCCATGTTCCAGGCGACGTTCGCCGCTGGTCCTCCCACGGAGGTCGCCACGCCGCCACCTGCGGTGATCCTGCTCATCCTGGAGGATGCCGCCGATCTCCCCAGCGTGGTCCCGCTGGTAGCGCACGGCGCACCCGTGGTGGTGCTCCTGGCTGCCGAGGCCGGGCTGGTCGAGGCGGCGCTGGCCGCCGGGGCGAGCGACTATGTCTACCGGCTGGACAACTGGGCGGCGTTGTTGCCCTTCCACCTGCGGCGTGCTGCTCAGGCGGCCCAGGCGACCCAGGTGCTGGTCGTCCAGCAGCGGCAGGCCAGCCGCCAACTGGCCCACGACCTGCGCGGGCCGCTCAGCTATCTGGTCGGCTATTCTGAACTGCTGACCATGCAAGACTTGCCCCCGGAGAAGGTGCGGCAGATGGCGCAGGAGATGCTCCGCGAAGCCGAGAAGCTTGCCGCCTACGTCGATCAATTTGCGCCCGCCCCCAGGCCGTAGGCCGCTCCTCACGCAACAGCCCGCCCGGTCAGAACGACCGGGCGGGCTGCGTTTTGGGGGCGCGGTGCGCAGCGGGCTAGGCGTTGGCGGCGGCGCGGCGGCGCGCTTCCATCGTGAAGTACAGCGCGGCGACCCCCAGCAGCAGCAGGCTGAGGCCCACCACGAACACCCAGGTCAGCACGTTGCCGGTGTTGAACAGGTTCCAGTTGATGCCGGTGGCGACCAGGATCAAGATCAGGGCTAGCATCTGGCTTTCCAGCATGATCCGCCAGGAACTCCAGCGCGCATCCCGCGAGAGGACCAGCCCAACCACCCCTGGCAGGGCGAACCACCCGGCGATGACCTGCATGGTCAACGGGGTGACGGTCCAGGGCCAGAGCTTGAGCGCGTCGGCCCCGGCGAACGGCAGCAAGAACAGGACGACCGCGATGGTGAACATCCCCGCCCCCACCACGCCGTCCAGTTGGCGCACCTGGGCGGGCACGACTAGATCGCCGGGATCGGGAGTGCCGGGATCGGTCACCCGGTTGCGATACCAGAGGAACGGGATGAGGAACGGCGTCACCACATAGAGGATCAGCCAGGCGTAGAACGAGATGTGGTCGGGGGTGAACTTGTCGAGGTGGAGGAACGTCGCCACCCCCATGAACCAGACAAACGTGGTGATGGCGAGAAAGCCGTTGCCGAACCAGTGCCAGCGCGGGGCGAAAATCCCCCGGACGAAGAACCAGGCCCCGCTGATATAGCCTGCGCCCATCAACATCGGCGTCATATTTGGTTTGATCGGCCAGGCGAAGAAGTCGCCGGTCTGACTGGGGAGAAAATAGAGGATAACAAAGGCCACGATCAGCACGGCCACAATGAAGGCTGCGACGGCGCGGATTTCGGGGAAAACGCGATCATCCCGCACGGTGCCTGCCGACACGGTCCCGATGCTGGATGTGGTGCCTGCCATGTTTTTCACTGCAACTACCTCCTGCGCGTAAACGGTACTACGTTCCTGCGTCGTTCCCGGAGCCAACGGGCTTCCCCCGACCCACGGCCTACGGTGCGCCTGGCCTCTCCGTTGTTCTCGTGCCTTTATCATACGAGGGGGGCGCTACAGTTTGCAATACTAAAGTTGGGAGGGCACTACAGTTTCGGGATGCGCAGGATATGATCAACAGGAGGCTGGGTGGGGCGAGGAAGAACGAAGGCTACGGCAATCCGTCGGATGCCTCCACTTAAGAATATAGCACCAATTGGGGGTGCTTGGCAATAGGGTGCGGCGGCGGTGCATGGCGCTTGATGGGACTTACGGCTGTAGGATATGGCTCTGTCCATTGATGTCTGCCGACCCCAGATGTTGCGGACATCCCACCATCAATGGACAGAGCCATATCCTCCAAGGGGTATCGTCGTTGATGCGCAGATCGCCGGGACAGCGTCGTGTACAGGGGTGGATCGCCCCCAGGATACAGAAGAGGCCGCCCCAGTGGGACGGCCTCTGTGGTGCTGCTAGGGTGCCGCTGCGCCTTAGCGCTGTTGCGGGGTGGAACAGTTGGGATAGAAGGCGTTGGCGGCGATCTTCGCCATCTGGCCGCGCGTGGCGTTGTTGTTCGGGCGGAAGTAGGGGCGATTCGTCGGCGGCACGCACGGCTCGAACGCCCCGCCGCAAACATAGCCGTTGACGATGCCCCGCGCTGCGACCCGCTCGATGTAGAGGTAGAACGTGCTACCCGGCGGGGCATCCTCGAACGTTTGCCCGGTCGGCGTTTCGGTCCAACCCGCCGCGCCGCTGGTGATCTTGGACAGTTGGCCGCGGGTCACGTTATTGTTCGGGCGGAAGTAGGGCCGGTTGGTGGGCGAGATGCACGGCTCGAATGGCCCGCCGCAGGCATAGCCGTTGATGATCCCGCGCACCGACAGCCGCTCGACCCACAGGGCGAAGGTGCTGCCCGGCGGTACATCCTCGAACGTCTGCTGGGTGCTGGGCACCGGGTCGCTGAAGCCGACCGACTCAGAGACGATCTTGCTCACCTGACCCCGAGTGACATTGTTGTTGGGCCGGTAGTAGAGGCCGGGGCAGGGTTCGCCGGGCCCGCCGCACGGATACCCGCCGACGATGCCCCGGCAGGCCAGGCAGCGGATAAAGGTGTAGAAGGTTTGAGTGGCCGGGACATCGACAAACTGCACCGGGCAGGGCGTGACCGGCGGGCAGTTGCCCGCGCTGATCCGCAAGCCCCACCCGTTGAGGGTGCCGCTGGCTCCCGATCCCACGTCCTGCACTTCCAGCGTCCAGGTGCCGGTGGAGTGTTCCCCGGCGAGGGGGGCCAGCCGTCCCGACGGGCGGTAGACGCCTTGGCCCGGTGGGCAGGTGGCCCCGATCTCGCTGCCCGCGCTGTCCGACAGGGTGAAGCCGGTGTTCCCCGCTGTCCAGGGGTTACCGCTACAGGCCCCAACGAACAGTTCGATGCGGGTGTTCTCCGGGCTGGTCAGGTAGGCGCGCAGGTCGCCGGGGTCGCCGTGGGCGAGGTTGAAACCGGTCACTTCGACGCTGCCGATGACCGGCCCATTAGCGATGACCAGCGTCGAGACGACGGTAGTGCCCGGCTGGACTGGCTTCGGCACGTCGGTGCTGGCGGCGTTCACCACCTGGCAGGTGGGGGCCGGGCTGGGCGTGCGGGTGCTGGTTGCGGGCGGCCCGGCGGTGCGGGTCGCGCTGGGCGTGTGAGTGCCAGTGGGCGAGGGCGTGCCGGGGGTGCCGGTGTGGGTGGCGCTGGGCAGCGGCGTGGCCGTCGGGCAGTTCACCCCGTTGATCCGCAGCCCCCAGCCGTTCAGCGTGCCGCTGTCAGGGCTGCCCGTATCATCGATCTCCAGAGTCCACACGCCGCTGGAGTGTTCGCCCGCCAACGGGGCCAGCGTGCCGGTGGGCCGGTAGATCGCCTGGCCGGGTGGGCAGGCGCTGCCGATGTCCGTCAGCCCGTTGTCCGACAGGGTGAACCCGGTGGTGCCCGCCGTCCAGGCCCTGCCGCCGCACACCCCGACGAACAGTTCAATCCGGCTGTTCTCGGCGCTGATCAAGTAGACATGCAAATCGCCCGGATCGGTGTGGGTGATGTTGATCCCGGTCACTTCGACGCTGGCAATGGTCGGCCCGTTGCTGATCACCAGGGTCGAGGTGATCATGCTCATCGCCGGGATCGGCCTGGGCACGTCGGTGCTTTGCGCGGTCACCTGCCCGCAGGGGACCGGGGTCGTGGTGGTCGTGGCGGTGGTGGTTGGGGTCGCGGTCGTCGTGTGGGTGGCCGTGCGGGTCTGGGTGATCGTCGGGGTCAGCGTCGGTGTCACCGGCGTGGCCGTCGGGCAGTTCACCCCGTTGATCCGCAGCCCCCATCCGTTGAGCGTGCCGTGGTCAGGGGTGCCCGGATCATCGATCTCCAGCGTCCAGGTGCCGGTGGACTGCTCCCCGACCAGGGCGGCCAGCGTGCCGGTGGGCCGGTAGAACGCCTGGCCCGGCGGGCAAGCGGAGCCGATGACGCTGAACCCGTTGTCCGATAGGGTGAAGCCGGTATTGGCGCTCGTCCAACCGTTCCCCGCACACACGCTGAAGAACAATTCGACGCGGGTATTCTCGGCACTGATCAGGTAGACCCGCAGGTCGCCGGGATCGGTGTGGGTGATGTCGATCCCAGTCACTTCAACGCTGGCAATGGTCGGGCCGTTGCTGATCACCAGGGTCGAGGTAATCGTGCTCTGCACCGGGATCGGCTTGGGTACGTCCGTACTCTGCACGTTCACCTGCCCGCAAGGGACCGGGGTGGCCGTGATCGTGGCCGTCGCGGTCTGGGTCCGCGTGGAGGTACGGGTGGGAGTGGGGGTCTGCGTGATCGTCGGGGTGAGGGTCGGCGTGATCGGGGTGGGCGAGGCACAGAAGGAGCCGTTGATCCGTAGGCCCCAGCCGTTGAGCGTGCCGTTGTCGGGGGTACCCGAATCATCGATCTCCAGGGTCCAGGTGCCGCTCGACTGTTCGCCCGCCAAT
>JBBSEL010000071.1:0-9253 GCA_038239755.1 Chloroflexia bacterium
AGCCATCCTCTACCCGCGCCAGTGGTACCTGGGCTACTGCGCCGTGCTGCGTGACATCCGCGCCGGGTTGGCCGCCAGCCCGCCCCACCAGGCGCTGCACGATCCCGCCGCGATTGCGTTGCTGTTCGACAAGCCACGCTGCCATGCCCGGCTGGAGGCGGCGGACCTGCCGGTGCCGGGGTCGCTCGGCCCGATCAGCAGCTACGCCGAGCTACGGGCGGCGATGGCGGCGCGGGGCTGGACGCGGGTGTTCGTCAAGCTGGCCCACGGGTCGGGCGCGTCGGGGGTGGTGGCCTACCGGGTGAGCCAAACGCGGCAACAGGCAATCACCACCGTCGAACTGGTCGAAAGCGGCGGCACGGTACGGCTCTACAACTCGCGCCGCGTCCGCACCTACACCGACCCGGCCCCCATCGCCCGGCTGATCGACGCGCTGTGCGCCCACCGGGTGCAGGTGGAGCAGTGGGTGCCGAAGGCCGGATTGGGCGAACGCACGCTGGACCTGCGGGTGCTGCTGATCGCCGGGTGGGTGCGGCATGTGGTCGTGCGGTTGAGCCGTAGTCCGCTGACCAACCTGCATCTGGGGAACGAGCGCCTGCCGCTGGCGGCGCTGGGATCGCGTCTCACCCCGGCGGCGTGGGCGGCGGCGCGGGCCACCTGCGAGGGGGTCGGGGCGCTATTCCCCGGCTGCCTCTACCTGGGGATCGATCTCTTGCTCACCGGCGACTACCGCCGCCATATGGTTGCCGAAGTCAATGCCTTTGGCGATCAACTCTATGACACGCTCGATGCCGGGCAGGACCCGTATGATGCCGAACTGGCGGCGCTGGCGGCGGGCTGGCCGGGCGGGGTGACCTCGCCCATCGACCATCCCGCCCCCCTGGCTGCCGCGCTCCCGGCCTGACGAGGACACCGATGATCCCGACCGCGTCGCTGATCGGCTCCCACGATATCCTCTTCCTCACCCTGGACACGTTGCGCTACGACGTGGCCCAGGCGGCGCTGGCGGCAGGGCAGACCCCTTATCTGGCGGGGCTGCTGCCGGGTGGCGCGTGGGAGGAGCGGCACTCGCCGGGCAGCTTCACCTATGCGGCGCACCAGGCGTTTTTTGCCGGGTTCCTGCCCACGCCGGTCGCGCCGGGCAAGCATCCGCGCCTGTTCGCCTTGCGCTTCCCCGAAAGCCGCTCGATCCACCCCGACACGGCGGTGTTCGACACGCCCGATATCGTCAGCGGGCTGGCCGGGGCGGGCTACCACACGATCTGTATCGGCGGGGTCGGCTTTTTCAACGGGCGCAGCCCGCTGGGCCGGGTGCTGCCGGGGCTGTTCGCCGAAAGCCACTGGGAGCCGCCGATGGGTGTCACCGGGGCACATTCCACCGAGCGGCAGGTGGAGCGGGCGCAAGAACGGCTGGCCGCGTTGCCGCCCGATCAACGGGTGTTCCTGTTCATCAACATTTCGGCCATCCACCCGCCCAACTACATTTTCGCGCCGGGCCGGGGCGAGGACTCGCCCGCCACCCAGGCCGCCGCGCTAACTTATGTGGACCGCCACCTGCCGCCGCTGTTTGCCGCCCTGCAACGGCGCGCCCCGCTGCTGGCAATCCTCTGCTCCGACCACGGCACCGCCTATGGCGAGGACGGCTACCGGGGCCACCGGCTGGCCCACCCCGTCGTCTGGACGGTGCCCTATGCCGAGATGCTCTTGCCGCAGGTGGAATCATGATCGCTCCCGCGCCGCCGCTGCCCCTCCCGCCGCATCCCTACGGCGGCTATACCTATGCCTACCCACACAAGACGGCCTATCGCCCGCTCGATCCGTCGGTACGCCTGGCCGATTTGTGGGCCGGAGAGGATCGGCGGGCGTTGTTCCTCTACATCCATATCCCGTTCTGCGAGATGCGCTGCGGCTTCTGCAACCTGTTCACCACCGCCAACCCCGGCGCGGATGTGCCCACGGCCTACCTGGATGCGCTGGAACGGCAGGCGGCGCAGGTGCGGGCGGCGCTTGGCCCGGAGGCGCGGTTCGCCCGGCTGGCCCTGGGCGGCGGCACCCCGACCTATCTGACCGTGCCCGAACTGGAGCGCGTGTTTCGTATCGCCGCCGAGGGCTTCGGGGTGGACCTGGCGGCGACCCCCATCGGCATCGAAACCTCGCCCGACACGGCCACGCCCGACCGGCTGGCCTTCCTCCGCGCCCACGGGGTGGACCGGGTCAGCATCGGCGTGCAGAGCTTTCAGGAGGCCGAGGTCCACGCCGTGGGCCGGGCACAACGCACCGCCACGGTGGCGACGGCACTCGATGCGATCCGGGCGGCGGGGTTCCCCACGCTCAATATCGACCTGATCTATGGGATGCCGGGGCAAACCGTCGCCACCTGGGAAGAATCGCTGCGGGCGGCGCTGCGCTGGGCACCGGAGGAACTCTATCTCTACCCGCTCTACAACCGCCCGCTGACCGGGCTGGCCCGCCGGGGCCGCCTGGGGGCGGATGCCGACCTGCGGCTAGACTGCTACCGGGCCGGGCGGGCGCTGCTGCTGGCAGCCGGGTATACCCAGGTTTCGATGCGGATGTTCCGCGCCCCCCACGCGCCGGATCTCGATGGGCCGGTCTACTGTTGCCAGGAGGACGGCATGGTCGGGCTGGGCTGCGGGGCGCGCTCCTACACGCGGGCGCTGCACTATTCCAGCGAGTACGCGGTCAGCGCGGGCGGGGTGCGGGCCATCCTCCAATCGTATCTGGCCCGCTCCGACGCCGAGTTTGCCCAGGCCAGCTACGGCTTCCGCTTGGATGGGGACGAGCAGCGCCGCCGCTACGTGCTGCAAGCGCTGCTCCAGGTGGAGGGGCTGGATCGCGCCGCCTACCGGGGGCGCTTCAGCGGCGATGCCCTGACCGACCGGCCCGAACTCCACGCCCTGGTGGCGCAGGACTGGGCCACGCTGACGTCCGACCGGCTGGTTCTGACCCCGGCGGGCCTGGAATACTCCGACACCATCGGCCCCTGGCTCTATTCGCTGCCGGTGCAGGCGTTGATGGAGGGCTATACGCTGCGATGAATCTCCAGATCCTCTACCGGGGGCCGCTCTCCAGTTGCAACTACGGCTGCACCTATTGCCCGTTCGCCAAACACCACGAGACGCGGGCCGAACACGCGGCAGACGGCGCGGCTCTGGATCGCTTCCTGGCCTGGGTGGCCGAGCGCACCGACGACCAGATCGGGATCTTGATCACACCGTGGGGCGAGGCGCTGATCCGCCGCCGCTACCAGGCCGCGCTGGCGACCCTGACCCACCTGCCCCAGGTGACCCGCGCCGCGATCCAGACCAATCTCTCCTGCCGGTTGGATTGGATCGACGCCTGCGACCGGAGTAAGCTGGCGCTGTGGGCCACCTACCACCCGACGCAGACCACCCGCGCCCGCTTCCTGGCGCAGTGCCGGGAACTGACCGAGCGCGGCGTGCGCTATAGCGTGGGCGTGGTCGGCCTCCACAGCCAGGCCACCGAGATCGCCGCCCTGCGGGCCGAGTTGCCGCCCGATGTCTACCTGTGGATCAACGCCTACCAGCGCACCGGGCGGGACTATTACACCGAGGAGCAAGTCGCCACCTTCACCGCCATCGATCCATTGTTCCCGCTCAATGTAGCCCCCCCGCCGAGCCGGGGTCAGCCCTGCCGGGCGGGGGAGACGGTGATCGCGGTGGAGGGCGACGGCACCATCCGCCGCTGCCATTTCGTGCGCCGCCCCATCGGCAACCTCTACACCCCCGGCTGGGAGGCGGCCCTGCGCCCCCGCGCCTGTCCCAACGCCACCTGCCGCTGCCACATCGGCTATGTCCACCGCCCCGACCTGGGCCTGGACGCGGTCTTTGGCGACGGCCTGCTAGAGCGCGTCCCTACCATCCCCCTCTGGCCTACTCCCGCGCCTACTCCTTAGCCACCACTCACAAAGTGGCTTACGGCTGTAGGATATGGTGCTGTAGAGAACACCGAGATCCCCTTTGCGTCTTAGCGAATCTTCGCGTCTTGGCGTTGTCGTCCAGTCCTATTTGAACAGTATTGAGGCTAGCCCGCCCACATATCGAAGGAAAACAGGATGGTGATGAGGCTCATCAGCAGGACGCTCGCCAGGGTCCAGGCGCGGTCGGTGACGAGGTGCTTGCCCAGGCGGCTGAGGAAGATGAACACGGCGGGCACGGCCAGCACATAGCGCAGCATTCCCTGCGCCTCGCCGCTGGTCAGCGAGCCGATCAGCACGGCCAACCCGAACAGCGCCGGGCCGGGATAGCGGCGCAGGGTGGCGCCACAGGCGACCACCGCCAGGGCAATCGCCGCCAGTTCGAGCGCATAGTACACCGTCCACTGCGTGTTCTGGTGGAACATGCCCCCCACCGCCGCCGACCACGACTGCCAGGAATGTTCCAGCGCGAACAACCCCCGGTTGAAATAGGTCTCTTCGACAAAGCTATACGCCTGGCCCCAGAACGAATAGTGCCAGAGCACATAGGCGATCAGCGGCAGCAGGACGAGGGCCACCCGCAGCACGAGGGTGCGCGCCGAGGGCCGGGGGGTGACTCCCCTGGCCTGGAACGCCTGCCACCAGGCCAGCGCCAGGGGCAGGACCAGGGCCACCCCGACGGTTCGCGTCCAGGTCGCCGCCACGGCCAGGAGCGCCGCCGCCAGCCAGTGGTTGCGGCGGAGCAGCGCGAGGCTGCTGAAGGCCAGGCCGACGAACAACCCCTCGGTGTAGACCTGGGCCAGGAAAAAGCCGGTGGGGAAGATGAGCAGGTAGAACGCCGTGCGCAGCCCCCCGGCCTCGCCCAACTCGTCGCGGGTCAGGTCGGCCAGCGCCACCATCGCGGCCAGCGCCCCCAGCACCGACACCAGCACCCCCGCCAGCGTCGCCGTGGCGATAGGGGTTCCCCCGGCCAGTTGCAAAGGGAGGGCGACCCCGCGCATGATGATCGGGTAAAACGGCATGAACGCATAGCTCAACGAGAGGGGACGGCGCAGCACCGACCGATCCACCGGGCCGTTGGTCACCCGCACGTCGGGCGCGTCATAGCCCTTTGTGGCGATGGCGAGGTAGAATTCCGAATCCCAGGACACATGGGTATTCAGCACCGGGTCGCGCAGGTAGGGCTTGTCATCCTGGCTGTGCAGCTTCGTTTCGTTCGCCGTCCAACTCAGGGCATAATCCGGCCTCGCCAGCCCCAGGCGCGCCGGGACCAGCTCTTGAAACCCAAAAAGGAGGATCACCCAGGCCAGCCACAGCCCGGCGAGGCTGGCAAGATATTTGCGCGTCATCGGTCACCTGCTGGGGAGAAAGGCGGGGTCAGCCCTACATGGGGGTTGGACGAGTGGCGGGGTGGCGCAAGCGCGCCGGGTGGGGACCCCGGGCCGCGCCTTGCGGCGGTGCCCCCACCCGGCGAACGGCGCGGTCAGATCGCGGTGTTCTGGGCGATCAACTGGGTATACCAGTCGCCGCTGTCTTTAACAATGCGCTTTTGCGTGGGATAATCCACGTAGATCAGGCCGAAACGCATCGAAAAGCCCCGGCCCCACTCGAAGTTGTCGAGCAGCGACCAGGCGAAATAGCCCCGAATGTCTGCGCCTTCGGTCATCGCCTCGCGCACCGCCTTGAGGTGCTCGCGCAGATAACTCACCCGGCGGGGGTCGTGGACCAGCCCATCCTCGCTGACAGTGTCGTTGAAGGCGGCCCCGTTTTCGGTGATATAGATCGGCGGCAGATGGTATTCCCGCGTCAGGCGCAGCAGCAGCCGGGTGAACGCGGGCGCGTGGACCTCCCAATCGATCGCCGTGTACTCGGCGTCGGGCACCCGCGCCGGTTGTCCCGCCGCATCAAAGACCATCCGGCGGTAGAAGTTCACACCCACATAATCCAGCGGCTGGGCGATCAGGGCCATATCGCCGGGCAGGATCTTGACCTGCGCTTCTTCGATAGACTCTTGGACGGCCACCGGGTAGTGTCCCCGGAAAAGGGGGTCGAGGAACAGCGCCCCGGCCCGCTGCCAGATCGCTTCTGCCGTGGCGCGGTTTTCGTCGGTGTCGGCGGCGGCTTCGGGCGGGGCGAAGTCCAGCACAATGCCCACATCCACGCCGGGAGCCTGGGCGCGGATCGCCTGGGTCGCCATCCCGTGCGCGACCAGCAGGTGATGGGTGACGCGCATCGCCAGGTTCGCGTCGGTGTAGCCGGGGGCATGTTCGCCGTACAGGTTGCCGACAAAGGCCGAGACAAACGGCTCGTTGAACGTCGTCCAGTGCTGGACGCGGTCGCCCAGGCGCTTCACGATCAGCGTGGCATAGTCGGCAAAATAGCCGCAGGTGTCGCGGTTGTCCCAGCCGCCGCCGTTGTCCTGGAGCGCCTGGGGGAGATCCCAGTGATAGAGGGTCAGGAACGGATCGATCCCGGCGGCGAGGATCTCATCCACCAGTCGATCATAAAAGTCCAGCCCCGGTGGGTTGATCGCCCCGCGCCCGGTGGGCAAGACGCGCGGCCAGCCGATCGAAAAGCGGTAGGCTTTTAGCCCCAGCCGCTGCATCAGGGCAATATCCTCGCGGTAGCGGTGATAATGATCGCAGGCTATATCCCCGGTGTCGCCGCCATCGACCTTGCCCGGCGTGTGGCTGAACCGATCCCAGATCGATTCGCCCCGCCCGTCTTCGTTCCACGCGCCCTCGATCTGGTACGCGGCGGTGGCTGCGCCCCAGACAAACCCCGGTGGGAAGTTCGGCGATGCGGTCATAGTGTTGATCCTTTATTCCACAGTTGATCGGTCAACTCCAGCACGCGGGCGCGCTGGTCGGCGGTGAGCATGATTTCCGGCGAGTTGGGCAGGGCGGTGTCGCGGTTTTCCACGATCAAGACTACGGCATCCGTGCTGAGGGTGTGGGTGTGCCAGCAGCCGCGCTTGACATTATACAGCCGCTGCGGCTCCATGTCCTGGGCCACCACCTCGGTCACCGTCGCATCGCCCGCGCCGAGAAAGAGGATGCAGTGTCCGGCCAGCAACACAAACACCTCATCCGTTTCATCGTGGCGCTGCATCTTGTCCAACCGGTCGGGCAATAACTCATCGATATAGCGCAAAATAGCGACCCGCCAATCGGCGTAATCGATCAGCGGCATGTAGCCGTCGCCGGTGTATTCCGCAACCTGTAACAGAGATTCTTCAATAGGCAACGCAGATCTCCTTGGCGCTCTATATGCCCCCATCCTGGGCAGACGATAAGCCGAACGTGCCGTGCGCACGCCTGGTGTGACCGGGAGACGCACACACCTCCCCGGCCTGGGCTTGCACACGCAGGAAACGTACCGTGGCGTGGGTCCGCAGGCGGCCAATAATCCTATGGGCTGGGGATGACCGGCTGGCGTGGGGCCGGGCGGCGGATATGCTTACTTTTCGACGCCGGTCACCACCACACCGCGCATAAACTGGCGCTGGGCCAGGAAGAACAACACCGCCGGGAGCAACAGGGTCAGTACCGCAGTCGCCATCGCCCGGCCCGGATACTGGCTGAAGGTGCCAACGAACTTGCCGATGCCCACCGAGATCGGATAGAGATCCTCTTTGCCGACCAGATAGACCAATGGGGCGAAATAGTCGTTCCAGGTAAAGAAGAAGTGGAACAGCGTGACCGCCGTGATCGCCGGGATCGCCTGGGGAATGATCACCGAGACGAGGATGCGCAGCGGGCTGGCCCCGTCGATCATCGCCGCTTCGTCTAGCTCTTTGGGGATGCCCATGAAATATTGCCGCAGCAAGAAGACATCATAGGCGTTGGCAAAGAAGGCGGGCACCAGCAAGGGCAGCCACGTTCCTGTCCAGCCGATCTTGGCGAAGAGGATGTAGAGGGGGATGATCGTCGCCTGGGGGGGCAAGACGATGGTCGAAATCAGGATGACGAAGAGGATGTTCTTGCCCGGCACCGGGAAGCGGGCAAACCCGTAGGCCACCAGGATACACGAGATCAGCGTGCCGATGGTGCTGATCAGCGCGATCAGCAGGGTGTTGCGGAACAGGAGGGGGAACTGCACCTGGTCCCACGCCTTGGCGAAGTTGTCCATAGTCGGCGCGAAATGGTAGACCGGGTCCAACGTGCGGTAGCGGCCCTTCCAGTTGAACACGCCCAACTCGGGGTGCGTGGGATTGAAGAAGTCGCTGTCTTCGCGGTAGCCGTGGACCAAGGCCCACTGCTGGACCCCGCCGCTGGTGGGGACGTTGTACAGCGGGAGATCCTTGCCCTGGTAGTTATAAGTCGATGCTTCGGCGGGCCACAGCGGGGCGTGCTGGGCCGAAAGCTGCGAATCTTGTTTGAACGCCGTCGAGAACATGTAGCCGAGCGGCATCAGGAAGGCCAGCATCAGGGCCACCCCGATCAGAGTCACTCCCGCCCGCGTGCCCGCGTCGCGCAGCAGCTTGTTCAGGCGCGACGAGGATTCTGCCGCCACCTTCGTTTCGGTTTGCGCTAATGTTGCCATGTGTACCTCACTTTCGTCGTGGGGGGTAGCGCTGCCTTACGCTTCGCCGCTTGCATAATAGACCGCTCGTTGCCCAAAGCGGAACATGACCGAGGTCAGGATCATCACGATGGCAAAGAGGAGCAAGGCCAGAACTGAGGCATAACCCATGTCGTTAAAGACAAAGGCCTGGCGGTAGAAGTGCAGGTTGTAGAACAGCGTGGCTCCCTGGGGATCGCCGTTGCGGCCCCCGATGAGCATCGCCGCGACGAAATACTGGAAGGCCCCGATCACGCCCAGGGTGACGTTGTAGAAGATGACCGGGGAGATCAGCGGAATGGTGATGCGGAAGAAGCGCTGCACTCCGTTCGCCCCGTCGATGGTCGAGGCTTCGAGGATGTCGGTGGGCACTCCTTGCAGCCCGGCGAGCAGGATCAACATCGCGTTGCCCACCCCCCACAGGCTGAGGATGTTCAGCGCGGGCACCGCCCAGTTAGGATCGCTCAACCAGCGCGGGCCTTCGATGCCGATAGTCTTCAGCACCAGGTTGATCCAGCCTGATTGCGCGTTCAGCACGCCCTGAAAGACCATGACCCCGGCGACAATCGGGATGATCGTTGGCAGGAAGAAGAGGGTGCGGAACACGTTGGCCCCCAGCAGGTGCCGGGAGTTGACGATGACGGCGAAGATCAGCGGGGTGATCAGGCCCAGCGGCACGGCGATGATCACAAAGCGGAGCGTGACCCCCATTGACTGGGTCAGTTCGGGATCGTG
>JBBSEL010000072.1:0-9236 GCA_038239755.1 Chloroflexia bacterium
GCGGGGTTGTGGGGCACCCCGCCGCGGCCATATTTCAGATAGGCGATAGGGGTGTTTAGACGCCCGCCCCGACCATGAGGCGGCTCATGATGCGCCCCATATTGTCCGGGTTGAAGAACGCTTCCGGGGCGACCGAGCCGATCGCCACCCCGATAAACTGGTCGATGTCGGCCTGATCGCCGCGCAACGCCTGGCGCAAGGCCAGCAGTTCCCCAGGGAGCGGCCCGAACGTGGCCGCCATGCAGGCCCCTTCGAGTACCGGCATGGCGCTCATGTTGCGCTGCTGCTCGTACCCGGCCAGGGCATCGGCCATCGGTAGCCGCCCGGCCAGACCCGCATCCACCGCGTCGGCCAGCCGCTCGGCATCGCAGAAGGCATCGCTGATCCCGTGCGCGGTCACCGGATCTTTGTGGAACCCGGCATCGCCCACCAGTGCCCAGCCGGGGCCGTAGGGCTGGCGCAGGACGTTCGGCAGGTCGGCGGTGCCGATCCATTTGTCTTCCCGGTGGCCCGCATAGACCCGCTCGGCGAAGGCCGGAACCCGGCTCAGGGTGCGGTGGAAATGCCCTTCGATATCGGTGCGATAGTCGGCAAAGCCTGCCACCGGACCGAACGTCGCCACGCAGTGCAGGCCGTCGTTGGTCGGGAAGCCGAGCATCGCCTCGTCGTCAAAGCGGTAGAATTCGAGGCCGTCCATCTTCATCCCGCTCCAGTAGCTGTAATAGATCCAGTCGAGCGTGGGCCGATCTTCGAGGGCGACCGCGCCCGCAGCGCGAGCGACGACCGAGTGCAGCCCATCGGCCCCGATGACAAAGGAGGCGCGTTCGGTGATCGTGGTACCGCCTTCGCTGCGCCCGCGAATACCGACCACCCGGTCGTCTTCCCAGACCAAGTCTTGTACGGTGAAGCCGGTGCGCAGTTCCACCCCGGCGCGGACGGCGGCGTTCACCAGGATCATGTCGAGGTACTTGCGGCGGGGGGCGTACAGCCCGGCGATGCCGTCGGGCAGGTGGACCTCCCCGGTCATGGGATAGTCGTTCATATCCTGGGTGAAGTGGGTGATCGGCGGGCAGCTGGTGGCGATCACTTCGTCCAGCAGCCCCCAGCGCTGCAACTGCGCCAGGGCCGGGTAGAGCAACGCATGATTGCGGAAAATATCACTGGGGAAAGTAGCGCGGTCGAGGAGCAGGACGCGGTAGCCCTTCTGGGCCAGTAGCATGGCGGTGGGGGAACCGGCGCAGCGAGCACCGACAACAATTACATCGTACATTTCGTTAGGAACCTCCCATAAAATCGTCGTTGATACAAATGGATGCTGGGTAGCTCTGGCGTGTCCCATATGTCCACCGGAAAGCTACCGGAACAATGCACGGACATACAAGGAATTGCGGATCAACGCGATCTGTTACAGGGGGGAGCCGGGACAAGCGCCCGGCGGCGTGGGGGACAAATGCCTAGCCAGGGACGGGACCTTGCCTCTCCTGGGGTGGACCCGTGATCGCTGCGCGATCCTGGCTGCGGGGCCTGTGATAGGGTTTGACCCCGCACCTGTGTACAGGCGCACCGCCTGCGTTGCCGCGCACATAACGACGGGTGCGTCCCTCCGGCCCGTCGTTTCAGGGTCAGAGGGGCGCACCCGCTGTGCGTCTGATGCAGTTGAGCGATTGATCAGGGGGTCGGGGTGGCGTTGGCGGCCCCGCCCTGCGCCCTGCCGCCCGGCAGCACGATGCCCACCTGGAGCGCGGTGGCCTCGAAGATGTCGCCGGTCTGGGTGCCGGTAGCACGCACCGTATCGCCCGCCTTGACGGCAGACAGGGTGATCGTTTGCTGATTCTCGATCTGGGTGTTCGCGCCGATCTCCACCGTCATGGTGGTGCCGTCGGCGGCCTTAACGGTGATGGTCGAGCCATTGATCGCCGTCACCGAACCGGACACGTTGCTAAACCCGCCCCGGTTGAACCCGGCCCCCGGTGTGCCCTGCGGGCCAGGGGTGCCGGTGAACTGCCGACCGGTGCCGGGGGTGCCATTAAACCCCTGCCGTCCGGTGCCAGGGGTGCCGGTGAACCCGGTGCCAGGGGTGCCATTGGCCCCGCGCTGGCGGCCTCCTCCGCCGAAGCCCCCACCAAAGCCCGCGCCGCTGGTCGTGCCGAGTTGGACCATGCTCGCGGTCAGGTGGGTGTTGGTGAGCGCGCCGAGGGCGAACAGTTGATCGCCCACCTTGATGTCGGATAGCTGGGCGGCCACCTGCTTGCGGATCGTTGCGTTCGCCGCCAGGTGGACCGTCGTGGTGGTGCCGTCGGTGGCGTTGGTGATCTTGAGCGTGTCACTGGCGACGCTGGCGACGGTCCCGCTCACGCCGGGGAACCCGCCGCCGGGAGCGCCCGCCAGGCCATTGGTGCCGGTGATCGGGACGGTGCCGCCGCTGCGGTCGGCCAGGAACTGATTCCGGGCGTCGGCGCTGGTGGCAGCGGGGGTGTTGGCGGCGGGGTGGCCCAGAAGCTGGTAGGCCACGATGCCGATCACCACGACCCCGATGCCAAGCGCGAACAAAAGAATTCCTCGTAGCATGTGTGTCTATTCTCCCTTACTGTCTTATCATAGACCGATGTTGTTTATTCGTAGCGCAAGGCGTCGATAGGGTCGAGCTTGGCCGCCCGCCGGGCCGGTTCGATGCCGAAGAAGAGGCCCACCGCGACAGCGAACCCGACCGCGAGCAGCACCGAATCGAGGCTCACGGTGGCACGGGCCTGGCCGGTGGCGTTGGCGACGAAGGCGATGGTCACGCCGACTGCCAGGCCGATCAGGCCGCCGGTCAGGCTGAGGGCCAACGCCTCAAACAAAAACTGGATCAAGATGTCGCGTTCGCGGGCACCGAGAGCTTTACGTAGCCCGATCTCCCGCGTGCGTTCGCGCACCGATACGAGCATGATGTTCATGATCCCGATGCCGCCGACGATCAGCGAGATGGCCGCGATGGCCGACAGGTAGAGGGTCATCGTGCGGGTGGTCTCGGTCAGCGTGGTGATCAGGTCTTGCTGGTTGGCGATGGTAAAGTTGTCACTGGTCCCGGCCAGCGGCAGATTGTGGCTGGTGCGGAGTACCGTTTCGATCTGCAATTGCAGGGCGGGTAGGCTGTTGCTGTCAACGGCCTGGACCACGATGCTGGAGACGGCGGCCTTGTTGCCCGCCGCAGCCACCCGGCTGACAAAGAGCTTCTTCTGGGCAACAGACAGCGGCACATCGGCGGCCTGGTCATCGAACCCTGTCGCGCCGGTGCCCTTGGTCGCCAGCACGCCGATCACGGTGAAGCTTTCGTTGCTGATCCGCACCTTCTGGCCCACCGCCCCACCGTCGGGGAACAGGGAGGTGGCGAGGCTGGCTCCCAGCACCACCACGCTGCTATCGCTCTGGCTGTCATCAATGAACGACCCCTCGGCCACTTTGCTGTTGTGCAACTCGGCATAGCTGGCCTGTACGCCCTGGACGATGGTGCGCTGGCTCAGCGACCCGACGGCCACCACCGCCACATTCTGCACCTGCGCCGACACCGCCTTGGCCGAGGGCACCGTGGCCGGGTCGGCCAGCAGCGCGGCATCGGCCAGGGTCAGGGTGGCGTTGCCGCCCCCGGCCTGCCCCTGCGACCGGATGGTCAGCAGGTTGGCCCCGTTGGCGGTGATCTGTTCGGTGATTTTCTCCTGGCTGCCGCGGCCAATCGCCAGCAGGGCCACGACCGCGCCCACACCGATGATCACGCCCAATGCCGTCAGCACGCTGCGGATTTTGTTGCTCAGCACGGCTTCCAGGGCGATGGACAGACTTTCCAGCAGGCTGATCCCACCCGCTTCTAGCTCCATTTCCTGGGCCTGGGGGACGGCAGCGGTGGCCGGGACCGCGATCTTGGGCAGGGCCTCATCATAAACACTCATGCCAGCACCTCCTCGGTGGGCAGCCGGATCGGGTGATCATCGGCAGACACGCCTTGCCAGGCGGATCGCACCGGGTTCAGTCGGTCATCGGCCAGCAAGCCGTCGCGGATGACCAGCACCCGCTTGGCGTGTTCGGCCACCTCCATGTCGTGGGTGACCATGGCGATGGTGATCCCCCGCTCGTTCAGGTTGTGGAAGAGGTTCAACACATCTTCCCGCGAGTGGCTATCGAGGTTGCCGGTTGGCTCGTCGGCCAGCAAGAGGGCGGGCTGGGTCACCAGCGCCCGCGCCACGGCCACGCGCTGTTGCTGCCCGCCGGACAGTTCGCGCGGGTGGTGGTCCATCCGGTCCTCCAGCCCCACAGCAGTCAAGGCGATCTCCGCCTGCTCGCGCCGCGCGGCCCGCGAGAGCCGCCCCTGGTAGACCAGGGGCAACTCGACGTTTTGCAGCGCGGTGCTGCGGGCCAGCAGGTTGAACATCTGAAAGACGAAGCCGATTTTGTAGTTGCGCACGGCGGCCATCTGGTCGCCTTCCAACTGATCGATCTGCACGCCATCGAGGATATATTCGCCGGAAGTCGGCGTATCCAGGCAGCCGAGCAGATTCATCAGCGTCGATTTACCGGAGCCGGACGGCCCCATGATGGCGACGAACTCGCCAGGCATGATGTCAAAACTGACCCCCTGGAGGGCATGGACCGCGATCTCGCCCATCTGGTATGTTTTCGCCAGCTCGCGGATGCGGATGATTGGTTCCATCGTCTGCTCCTCCTATGGGGTGCGGTTGGTGCCCCGTGTGCCGCCGCCGCCGCCGGTGAAGCCGCCGCCGCCGAAGCCGCCAGGGAAGGCTCCCGCCCCGCCAGGGATGCCGTTATTCGTCGTGGTGCCCGTGGTGCTCGCCACCGTGACGACCAGGGTATCACCCTGGCGCAGACACTGGTTCCCGGTATCGACACATTGGACGACCTCGGTCTCCTGGCCGCTGACCAACCCGGTCTGGATCCGCACTGTCACCGGGGTTTTATCGGTGCCGTAGAGTACCTGCACGCTCTTGTTCTGTCCCTGAGTCTTGATCGCACTGGTCGGCACCTGAATGACACCCTGCTTGCTCTCGACCAGGATCTCGCCGGTGGCGTTCATGCCCACCTTGACCGGCGTGGTGCCGGGGTCGAACTTGACCACCACGGCATAGGTGACCACATCGCCGGTGGTGGCAACGGGCGCGACCGAGGCGATGGTCCCATCCACGGTCGTGTTGGCAATTGCGTCGACGGTAATGCCGACCGTCTGCCCCACTTTGACCTTGTCAATATCAGCTTCGCCCACGCCCAGATTGATCGAGAGACCGCTGGGGGCGTACATCGAGAGGGCGGCCCCGCCACTGGCGACCGTGGCGTTGACTTCGGCGGTGACGGTGGAGACCACGCCGCTGAACGGGGCCTTGATCAGGCCCTTGTCCAGGGCGGTTTGCGCGTCAGACTGGGCCACCTGGGCATCCAGCAGCGTCTTCTCGGCGGCGGCAAGGGCCGAGGCGGTGGCCGGTTCCTGGAGCGTTGCCAGGGTGGCCTGGTCGGCAGCCACGGTGGCCTCGGCAGCGGCGATATCCGACGGGGTCGCACCCTTCTTGAGCGCGGTCAGCGCGGCATTGGCTTTATCGACCGCGCTCTGTGCCGCCACCAGCGTATCCTGGGTCGGCCCGGCTTTCAGCGCGGCCAGGGCGGTCTGGGCTTTCGCCACCGTCGTCTGGGCATCGGCCAGGTCGCTGGCGGTCGGCCCGGCCAGTAAGGTATCGAGCGTACTCTGCGCGGTGGCAACCGTCGCCAGCGCGGCGCTGACATCGGCGGCGGTCGGCCCGGCTTTCAAGATATCGAGGGCGTTCTGGGCCTTGTCTACCGCAGTCTGGGCGGCCACGACCGCGTCATGGGTCGGGCCAGCCTTCAGCGCATCCAGCGCCGCCTGGGCCTTGTCCACGGTGGTCTGGGCTGCCGCCAGGGTGTCGCTGCTCGCCCCGGCGGTGAGGGTATCCACGGCCTCTTGCGCGCTGGCGACATTCGCCTGGGCGGTCGTCAACTGCGCCGGGGTCGATCCGGCCTGCAAGTCGGCCAGTTGCTGCTTGGCATCATCTACTTTGGCCTGGGCCGCCGCGTCGTCGGAGATTTCGGCCTGCCGGGCGTTGTCCAGAGCCAGCTTCGCCGCATTGTAGGTGGCTTCCGCGTCTTGCATAGCGTAGAGCGCCTTATAATAGGCATCTACGTCGGACTGCCGCAAGTTCCCCTTCAGCGCGCCGTTGTCATCAAGCTTGGTGCTGGAGTCTTCCCAGTAGAGCCGCTGGGCATCTTTAAACGCCCGGTCGGCAGTGGCATAGCTAAGTTCGGCCTGCTGCCGGGTGAGGCTGTCGGCGGCGCTGGTTTTGCTTAGGGCGCTCTGCGCGTCGGCGACGGCGAGTTGGGCGGTGCTGATCTGGGCGGCGGTGGGACCGGCTTTCAGCCCGGCCAGGGTGGCCTGGGCGGCGGTCAGGGTGGCCTGGGCGGCGGCGAGCTTACTGGCGCTGGGCGGCGCCTTCAGCGCGGCGAGCGCGGCCTGCGCCGAGCGAAGATCGGCCTCGGCACCCGTCAGGTCTTTCGGGGCGGCCCCGGCCAGCAATGCCGCCTGGGCCGCCTGGGCCGAGCGGAGGTCGGCCTGGGCACTCGCCAGATCGGTGGTGGTCGGCCCGGCCTGGAGCTTCGCCAGGTTGTCCTGGGCCGATTTCAGGGTGGCCCGCGCCGCGGTGACAGCCTGGGTGGTTGACCCGGCCTTCAAAGCGGCCAGTTTGGTCTGGGCGGTGGTCAGGTCCGACTGGGCATCGGCCAGTTCTTTAGGCGTGGCCCCTTGCTTGACCACCAGGAGCGCGGCCTGGGCACTGCGCAACGTGGCCTGGGCATCGGCGATATCGGTGGCGCTGGCCCCGGCCTTGAGGCTGGTCAGCGCGGCCTGCGAGGCGTTCACCTTCGCCTGGGCGCTCGCCAGCGTCGCCGCGCTCGGCCCCTTCTTCAGGTCATCGAGGGCCGCCTGCGCGGTGTTGACAGCGGCCTGGGCTTGCGTGATCGCCTGCTTGAGCGTGCTATCGTCAAGCTGGACCAGGGTTTGCCCGGCCTTGACCGTGTCCCCCGGCTTGACCAGCACCCCGGTCACCAGTCCGCTCATCCCATAAGTCAGGTCGGCGGTCTGGCTGGCGGCGACTTTCCCGCTGCTCTGCACCGTAACATTAATATTGCCAGCGGTGACCGGGACCGAGATCGTCCGAGCGGCGGCCACCGGCTGCTGGCTTTGCCAGAACAGGTAGACACCGAAGGCGGTGGCTGCACCGGCCAGAACCACAACAATCATTAACCACATCGGCTGGCGGCGTTTCTTGCGGGGACTCGCCGCCTCTTTGGCGCGTACAGTTCCCGACACAGGTACAGCAATCTTCATCTGTTTCAGCAAGCGTGCATCCCGCTGTTCCGGTACCGGATCGGTCGCCGTGGCCGCCCTGGATGCGTGCTGCTGCTCCTTTCAGGTATTTTGTGACTAGTCTCAAATTACAAGGCGCGTGCGAAAAGAGGGGTCTGCCTACACTTATGTGGCACCGCACAAGCTGGTTAATAGGGCCCGCGTTATCATAGTATCCGATCCACATTAAAAAAAAGCCGGGGAATAATTAGAAAACGCTAAGAATCGGTGCGAACCGCACCGGTACCTCGCTAGGAGGCGTGCCGGTGCGGTTCGACTCGCCCTTCCCGCCGCAGCGCCGGGTCCAGCGGGATCATCTCGGCGGGGGCCGACGCGGCGGCGCGGGGGAGCTGGATGGTGAAGGTGGTGCCCACGCCGGGGGTCGATGCCACGCTGATCGTGCCGCCGTGGGCTGCGATGATGCCCTGCACAATCGCCAGGCCGAGGCCACTGTTGCCGGTGGCCCGCGTCCGCGACAGGTCGCCCCGGTAGAACCGCTCGAAGATGTGCGGCAGGTCTTCGGCGCTGATGCCCGCGCCGGTGTCCTGCACCGCGATCCGCACCATGTCCCCGTCGATCCCGCCCTGGAGGGTCACGGTCCCGCCCTCTGGCGTGTAGCGCAGGGCGTTGTCGATCAGGTTGATCAGCACTTGCTGGATCTGCCCGGCGTCGCCGACGATGGGGAGGGGCGAGGCGCAGTCGTTGGTGAGCCGCACCGCCCGGTCCTCGGCCAGCACATCCATTTGCCGGGCGGCAGCGGCCAGGGTCGGGCAAACATCCATCGCCACCCGGCGCGGCGCGGACCCGGCGTCGGCACTGGTGCTGTCGAGCCGCGAGAGGGTCAGCAGGTCGTTGACCAGCCGGTTCAGGCGGTCCAGTTCGTCGTGGATGGCCCGCGCCGACTGTTCGATCACCCGGCTGTCGTTGCCGTGCGCCCCGATCATCAGGATTTCGGTCAGCCCCTTCAGCGAGGTCAGCGGGGTGCGCAGTTCGTGCGAAGCGTCGGCCACGAAGCGGCGCTGGGCTTCTAACGTGGCGACCAGCCGCCCGACCATATAGTCGAAGGTGTGCCCCAGGCGGGCCACCTCGTTGCGCCCGGCGGGGAGTTGCAAGCGCCGGGCGAGATCGCCCCCGGCAATCGCTTCGGCAGTGGTGGCGACCCGGTCGAGCGGGCGCAACACCCCCCGTGTGACGACCCGCCCTAGGATGACCCCGGCCAGGGTGCCGCCCAACACGCCCAGCAGCAGGGTCCAACCCAGCCGTTCCAACGCGGCATCGGCGGCGGCCAGCGAGGCCGACTGCTCCAACAGGTAGGTCGTCGGCGTGGCGGCGGTCCCTCCTGCCACTGCCGAGATGGGCGGCCAGGTGATCGGCATCAGCGTCACCACATGCCGGGTATTGTCGTCGCGGGTGATGATCCACTGGACCGATGCGTTGCTGCCCAGCACGGCGGCAACCTGGTGGGCCGCCACGGTGTCCATCACCGGGGCGCTATCCCCGGCCAACCCCTGCGTCGCCGTGATCACCGTGCCCTGCGTGTCCAGCACGGCCACGGTCACATCGGGGCCACTCAACCCACGGATCACGTTTTCCAGCATACTCGCCGTGCCACCGGGACCGGCCTGGGCGGGGCCGCCCACGTCCTGGTTTTGCCCGTCGAACTGGCCGGTGGTGCCGTCCGATGTGTGCGGGTCGCCGTCGTTGGGGCCGTGGCCCGGCTGGTGGGCCACGATGCGCGTCGCGGTCTGCTCCAACCGGCTCGCCGCATCCCGCACCAGGAAGCTTTCTTGCTGGGTGTAGACCAGCGCGCCGACGAGGGCCAGGGTCACCACCAGCAGCA
>JBBSEL010000073.1:0-9192 GCA_038239755.1 Chloroflexia bacterium
CATTTTGGATTTTGGATTTTGGATTTTAGACGCGGGGAGCATAACTCCAAAATCTAAAATCCGCAATCCAAAATCACGAGAGGCTGCGCCACAGATACCACGTAGCGATGCTGGCGTAAGGGTGCCAGGGCACGGCGAGAGCGGTCAGCGTCGCCTTGTCGGGCAGCGTGGGCAGGGCATAGACCCGCTGGGCCGCCGTGCGGAACCCCAGGTCGTCCACCGGCAACACGTCCAGGCGGCCCAGCGAAAAGATCAGGAACATCTCCGCCGTCCAGCGCCCGATCCCGGCCACCTGCACCAGTTCGGTGATGATCGCTTCGTCCGGCTGCTGGTCGATCCGCGCCAGGTCCACCGTGCCCGCCTGTATCTTCGCCGCCAGATCCCTCACGTAGCGGACCTTCGCCGCCGACAACCCGGCCCCACGCATGTCCGTTTCGTCCAGCGCCAGCACTGCCGCCGGGGTCACGTCGGGCATCAGGGCAAAGAAGCGGACATGGATCGTGGCGGCAGCTTTGACCGAAATCTGCTGCGAGATGATCGAGCGGATCAGCGTCATGAAGTAGTCGGGATGCGGTTCGAGTGTACACGGTCCGTGGGTGGCGATCAGCCGGGCCAGGGCCGGGTCGGCGGCCTGGAGGTGCGCCTCGGCGGCGGCATAGGGGGTGGTGTGCATGGTCGCTATCATAGCAGAAGCAACACGCGCCGTCTATAGCTATAGCTTGCGTGCCCGCAGGCCCAGGAACAGGGGGAACTCTTGCCGGGCGCGCTCAACGGCCTCATGGGCACCGGGATCGGGCAGCGGGGGGGGCTTGTGGCCGGGGATCTCGGCCATGCGGTCCACCAGCAGGCCACAACTGGCGAGGGCGTTCACATAGGCGCTGACCGGGCGATGGAAGCTGCGCGTCGCCTCGCCGGGCAGCCCGCCGGGCAGCACCTTCATCGGCACCGGCAGGGGGGTCAGGTAGCGGTCCACCCGCCGGTAGAGCAGCTTCCGCACCGCGTCCCAGCCCCACCCGCTCTGCCGGGGCACGCGGAACCCCGGATGGGTCAGGAGCAAGACCACCCGGCCCTCCGGTTTCAGCGCCCAGGCGGCCTGGGCCAGCACCGTGCCCAACGGGTCCATATCCTGGAGGCTGAGCAGGAACGTCACCGCGTCGAATGAGGCGATCTTGAGTTCCCGCAAGGCCGACAGATTGCGGGCATCCCCAACGAAGAAGCGCCCATGCGCCGCGTGCCGCTGGCGGGCTAGCGCGATCAGGCGCGGGCTAGCATCCACCCCGGTATAGTGGGCCTGGGCCTCGGCTATCGGCGTGGCGAGCACGCCCTGCCCCGCGCCCAGGTCGAGGATCTGCTCTCCCGGTTCCGCCCCCAGCAGCGTCAACAGCGCAGGCAGCGCCGTCTCGCGGTGGTGTTCGCTGCCCCCCTCCCCTACCCAGCCGTCATACCAGTCGGCCACCAAATCCCAACTGGTCGGGGCGGCAGCTTTGGGCGGCGGGTGGGTGGTCGCCGTGGGACGCGGCCTGGACGGGGGGCCGGATCGCGGTCGCCGGGGGCGTCTGGGGTCGTCACTCAATGATGTCTGCTCCTTGGATAAAAGAAGAAGGATGAAGCAAGAATTAAGAAGGCCCAAACGAAACGGCTTCTTAATTCTTACTTCATCCTTCTTCCCTTTAATAGGCGTTCGACCCCCGGATCATGTGCATGACCGTACGGGCGATGATCTTCAGGTCCAGCAGCAGCGACCACGTTTCGACGTATTCCAGGTCTAGCCGCGTGCGCTCCTCAATCGAGGTATCGCCGCGCAGACCATTGACCTGCGCCCAGCCGGTGATGCCCGCCTTCTCACGGTGGCGGCGCATATACTTGGGGATGGTGCGGCTGAACTGCTGCACGTAGACCCGCTGTTCGGGGCGCGGCCCGACCACGCTCATCTCGCCCAGCAGCACGTTGATGAATTGTGGCAGTTCGTCTAGCGAGAAGCGACGCAGCCAGCGCCCGATCCGGGTGCGGCGTTCGTCGTTTTTGGTCGTCCAGCCGCCCTGCTGGCGGTCCGACCCGACGCGCATCGAGCGGAACTTGATCACCTGGATCGGCTTGCCGTCCAACCCCAACCGCTCCTGCACGAAGAAGACCGGGCCGGGCGAGTCGAGCTTGATCAGCAGGGCGAGGAGCAACATCAGCGGGGAGATGACGATCAGCACCGCGCTACTAAAGACCATATCGAAGGCCCGCTTCAGCAGGCGGTTCCAGCCGCGCAGCGCCACGTCCTTCACGCTAACCAGCTTCACCCCGCTCAGTTCACCCACGTCCACCCGCTCGGTGATCAGTTGGAACGCATCGGGGTAGACCTTGATCCCCACGTTCACATCAGAGCAGTTATCGACGATCTCCAGCAGTTCGTGGTAAGACGCTCCGGCCATCGCCACGATCACTTCGTCGGCGCGCTGTTCGCGGGCGAGGCGGGCCACGTTTTCGGTCGGGCCAAGGATCGGCACATCCCACACGGCACGTTCTTCGGTGGCGCGGGGCGGTTCCAGCACGCCGACCACGCGCACC
Source organism: Chloroflexia bacterium (assembly GCA_038239755.1). Taxonomy (GTDB): domain Bacteria; phylum Chloroflexota; class Chloroflexia; order QHBQ01; family JAICKM01; genus JBBSAN01. The sequence continues at coordinate 2,557 of JBBSEL010000073.1, forward strand.
CCCAGGTCGGGGTGTTCAGCCACACGGCGGATGATCGCCTGGGCGATTTCGCCGGTACCGACGATCAGGATGCGCTGCGGGCTGAAGCCGCGCTTGCGGGCTTGCCCGGTGGCCCAGGCGAACGTCGCCCGTTCCACGGCGACGAGGCCGACGCAGAAGAGGCCACCCACCCCCAGCATGGCCCGCGAAAAGACGTAGTCATCGGCCAGCAAGAGGTAGTTGACCCCAATCGCCCCGAAGGTGCCCATCGCCACAGCGGCGATGATCTTGTAGAACTCGTCAATGCGCGATGTGCCCCGGCGCAGGCTATAGAGGCCGCTGGTAGCGAACACCGCCAGCATCGTGGCGACCGTCACGCCGATCATGAAGACGTAGAGTTCGGGTTTGGGGGGATCTTTGTAGGGGATAATGTCGGATTGCACCCGCACCCAGTAGGCCAGGGCGAAGGCGGCGGTGGTCATCAACGCATCCAACAACACCTGCAAGGCGGCCAGGATCAGCCGGCTCTTGTGCGCCGGACTGATGATCATCGGGTGGGCCACGTGGACATCATCGGCCAGGGGCCGGGGGAGAGTCTTCGCCGAGGCCGCGCCCGAAGGCACGGTCGTCGCAGCGGCCACCGGAGCATCCTGACGAGGTCGGGCCAGCGAACGCGCACTGCTGCGTCCGACTCGCCGTTCATTTTCCACTTTTGCCATACTGCTATTCCTCGAACCAGTCCTACCATGCGCTTAGCATAGTTTGTGCCAGCCGTCCACCGGCACCCCAGACCACTACGTAACGCGCCGCCGGGCCGGGGGCCGCAGCGCATTTTGCGCCAGCGCCAGCCCTTCGCGGAGCGTGATACCCAACCGGACCAATGTGCTGAACGCCATCCCATAGCGGCGCGCATAATGTTTGCTGTAGAAAATGTGCATGGCGCGGTAGAACTCGCGGATCGAGCGGGTGCTCTGCTTGCGGCTGCTCGCGCCTTTCACATGGAGGACCGTCACCACGGGATTGTAATAGACTTTCCAACCCCGCGCTTTGATCCGATAAGCTAAATCCAGGTCTTCACCGTACATAAAAAAGTGTTCGTCAAACAGCCCGGCCTGGCCCAGCGCCGTGCCGCGCACCAGCATAAACGCGCCATTGACCGAATCCACCTCGGTCAATGCATACTCCGAAAGATGGGTCAGGTTATATTCGGCGATGGCCGGGTGATGCGGCAGGAGGCGGCTCAGCCCGCTCAGCTTGAACAGGGCATTCATCGGCCTGGGGAACGAACGGCGGCTTGCCAGATCGAGCGTGCCGTCGGGCTTCTCCAGCCGTGGCCCCACCACCCCGGCCTCCGGCGTGGCCTCCAGAAAGCTGATCATCGCGTCCAGGGCATCGGGGGGCAGCACCGTGTCGGGGTTCAGCAAGAGCACATAGTCGGGGAAGGCGAACCCGGCGTCGCCGGTGGGGGGGATCTCGGCGGCGGGCTGGCACCTGGCGGCAGGGCCGTGCAACACAGCGGGATAGTCCCCCGCCCGCACCAGCCCGGCCAGCACGCGCAAGGCCAGGTTGTTCGCATAACCATACCCGGCGTTGCGGTCGCTCTCGATCAGGCGGACGGCGGGAAAACGTTCGCGCACCAGCGCCGCGCTCCCGTCCGACGACCGGTTATCAACCATCCAGGTGGTGGTCGTGCAGCGACACTGGCTAGCCGCCAGCGATTGGAGACAATGGGCCAGCAAATCGCGGGTATTATAATTGACGATCACAACCGCCAGTGATGAACCGGGCATACCGACTTTAACCACTCTCTGCATTTTCCCTGCCCTGGGGCAGTTCTCCTCTTTATAACGAACGAACAGCCCCCCGGTCTTGCATTCCGGCGGCCTGGTGGGCACAATCGGGATGTTCCTCCTCAGTATAACCGGGCGCAAGCTCGTTCGCCGGGGGCAAATGTCGGCTCCGACAGTGGACCTTTGTCGGGCGACGGCTCCTCCACCCCCCCTGATAGCCCTCCCTGGCTGCGTGCTAGTGTACCATCTACCAGGTTATATGTCAACCGCCGTTGCCCATTTTGCATCATCTAGACACAGAGAGCCCGGCGATCTCCGTGCCCTTCGTGCCGCTATGGTGCCCCAAACCTATTTCAGCGCGTTGACGATGGTGTCGGTATTATAGCGCATCATGCCCACGTAGGTGGCCCCCGGCGACCCGGCAGCCCCCAGCGCATCGCCGTAGAGCGTATCCACCACGCGGACCCCCGCTTCGGTGCCGACTTGCTGGGCCAGTTGCGGGTTGATCGAGCTTTCGAGGAAAATCGCCTTGACGTGTTCGGCCTTGATCTTGGTGATCAGCTCGGCCACGTCCTTGGCCGAGGGTTGGGCTTCGCTGGAGAGCGAGGGGATAATCGAGCCGACGAATTGCAGCCCGTAGCGGTCGATATAATAGCCGAAGGCGTCGTGGTTCGTCACGATCTTGCGCCCGGAGGGAGGCACGGTGGCGATCTGGGCCAGGATGTAGGTGTCCAGGTCGGTCAGGCGGGCCAGGTAGGCCTCGGCGTTGGTCCGGTAGGTGGCGGCGTGGGCAGCGTCCACTTCGATCAGTGCGTCGCGGATGTTGCGGGTCATGGTCATCGCGTTCTGCACGTTGAACCAGATGTGCGGGTCGCCCCCCGGCTCCTGCGGATCGTCCCGGCGGATCGGCACCCCGTCCGATACCGTCTTCAGGGGATGCTGGCCGCCCGCACCTTCCAACAATTTGTCCAGCCAATCATCCAGGCCGACCCCGTTTTTGAGCAGCAGGCCCGCCGCCCCCACGGCGCGCACGTCGCTGGGCCGAGGCTCGAACTCGTGCGCGTCGGCCCCCGGCGGCAGGATCGAGCGCACCGTCGCCCGGTCGCCCGCCACCGCTTCGGTCATCGAGCGGATCTGCGTTGTGGTCACCACCACGTTCAGCAGGGCAACGCCGTTGCTGTCCCGCGCCGGGGTGGGCGTCGCGCTACAGGCGGGCAGCATCAACAACAACAGCATAAGGACCACCCCGCCCCCCACCCGCGCTAGCCCTGTACTTCGTCGCATGACATCCTTCCCTGCTCCCTGTTGATCGTTGTGATGATACTTGGTATCCTTAATGGGCAGAAGACCACCCTGCCCCAGGCGAACCGTGGTCGCCTAACAGGCCATGTCCATGCTGGCCTGGCAAGTCGGACAGCGGCCCACCAGTTCCAGCCGGTGACCCTCGATGCGATAGGCGGTCTGCTGCTCCACCTCGTGCATCAGGGCTTCCAGCGCGGCGGCGTCGACAAAATCGGCCACCACCCCGCAGCCCTGGCAGATCAGATGGTGGTGGTGCCCCGCGTCGCAGGCCAAATACGTATGGCAGCGTCCGCCTTCGGCATCCTCGTGGATGCGCTGCACCACTCCCAGTCGGGCCAGCAGATCGAGCGTGCGAAAGACCGTCGCCCGGCCAATCGTCGGCGCGTGCTGCTGGATCGTGGTCAGGAGTTCCGCCGAGGTGAACGGCACCTCGCGGCGCACCACCTCTTCCAGCACCGTGCGGCGCGGCCCGGTCAGCCGGTAACCTTCGCGGTCGAGCCGTTCCAAAATCGTGTCTACATCGGGCACAGCGGGTGCCTCCTTTATCAAGGATGAAGGATGAATTAAGAAGTAAGAATTAAAAATACGGAGAAGCGCCCGGCGTGCAGCAATCAGGTAGTCCACATCCGTCTGCATTCTTACTTCTTACTTCTTAATTCATCCTTTTATTGCTGTTGGGCATCGGGGGCGGCGGCCAACGCAGTGGCCCCGCTGGGTCCGGCCACCGGGCGCAGCAGGCGGCGCAGGTAGCCGTGGCGCGGGGCGATCAGCAGCGAGAGGAGGAACCAGCCGGTCACCACCAGCACAATCGTGCCCCCCGCCGCCAGGTCGGTATAGTAGCTGATCAACAGGCCCGCGAACCCGGCCAGCGCCCCGAACAAGGAGGCCAGCCCCATCATCACCAGCAGCCGGTCGGTCCACAGCCGCGCCGCCGCCGCCGGGGTGACCAGCATCGCCAGCACCAGGATGTTGCCCACCGCCCGCAGCGAGACGACAATGGTCAGCGCGATCAGGATCAGCAGCCCCAGGTTGATCACCCAGACCGGCAGGCCCATCGCTTCGGCCATCTCTTCGTCAAAGGCGACCAGCAGCAACTCTTTGTGGAACAGCACCAGCGCCGTCAGCACCAGCAGGCCGATGATCAGGCTGGCCCACACATCCTCGGCGCTGACCCCCAGCACGTTGCCGAAGAGGAACTGGGTCAGGTTGCTGGTATAGTCGCGGACGGTGCTGATCAGCACGATACCCAGCGCGAACATGCCCACAAACAGCACGCCGATGGCGGTATCCTCCGACACGCGCCGGTTGCGGGCCACCCCGCCGATCAGCACCGCCGTCAGCACCCCGAAGATCAGTGCGCCCGCAAAGAAGCTGATCTGGAGCAGGTAGGCGATGACGATGCCGGGGAAGATGGCGTGCGAGATGGCGTCGCCCAGGAAGGCCATGCCGCGCAGCACCACGTAGGTGCCGATCAGACCGCAGGTCAGCCCCATCAGCATCACTTCAAGCAAGGCCCGCTGCATCCACGGGGCCTGGAGCGGGTCGAAGATCAGGCCAAAAAGATCGGGCACGGCACTTACCTCAAAACCTGCCCGGTAGGGCCGGGCGGCGGGCGGCCACCGGGGTGGCCGTGATCATCGGAAACCATCGTCTGCCCGCCCGCCGCAGCGGTGTCGGGCACCACCAGCACATGGCCGCCATAGGTGCGACGCAACACTTCGGGGCGCAAGGCCAGGGCGGGCGGGCCAAAGGCGATGATCGCGTGGTTGACCATAACCAGTTGGTCGCACCACTCGGCGGCCAGTTCCAGGTCGTGCGTCGCCATCAATATCGTGTGCCCGTCGTCGCGCAGCCGCCGCAACAGCGTGCCAATCGTCTCCTGGGTGCTCGCATCTACGCCGTTGAGCGGCTCATCGAGCAGGAGCAGCCGCCCCTCTTGCGCCAGGGCACGGGCCAGGAACACGCGCTGCTGCTGCCCGCCCGAGAGCTGGCTGATCTGCCGCCCGGCGAAGTCCTGCATGTCTACCTGGGCCAGCGCCGCGGACACCAGGGCACGGTCGCGGGCACCGGGGAAGTGCAGCACCCCCAGGCGGGCAGTGCGGCCCATCAGCACCACGTCGGCCACGGTGACCGGGAAATCCCAGTTGACCGCCTCGCGCTGGGGCACGTAGCCGATCAGGTTGCGGGCCTCGCGACAGGCCGTGGGCCAGCCGCCCACTTCGACGGTGCCCGCCTGCGCTCGCAGGGTGCCCAGGATTGTCTTCATCAGGGTCGATTTGCCCGCGCCGTTCGGCCCGATCACGCCGACCAACTGGCCCCACCCGATCTCCAGATCGGCCCCGGCCAGCACGGGCGTAGCATCATAGCCGATGGTCACCCCGGCTAGCCGCACGGCAGGCGCGTCGGGGCGCTGGAGGGGCTGGGGGTGCAGCGCGGCAGCATTAAGAATACTCACATAAACTCCGTCTCTGTTATTGATACAAAGTATCTGCAAGCATTGTAGCACAGGCTCCGGCGGCTGTCAAGCGCGCTATCAACGGATTAGGAAACGGATTAAACGGATTTCTCCAAATAAAGCAGCCATAGTTTTAATCTGTTTCATAATCCGTTTGACAGCTATACCAAATTAGGTCGCCCCGACTATTGACTCGGACGTTACGTCACCCTTTATACTAAAGGAGAGAAAGGAGGGCACACCGTGGATCCACGCTTTTATCGCAGCGGACAGTTTGCGCGCAAAGCCGCCGTGTCGATCCGCACGCTCCGCTACTACGATCAGGAGGGGTTGCTCACGCCCTCGCAGGTTAGCGCGGCGGGCTATCGCCTGTATACCGACGACGATCTTGTGAATCTGCAACAGATCCTGGCCCTGAAGTTCCTGGGCTTCTCGCTCGACGAGATCAAGGCGCTGTTGCGTGTCCACCCGCGCAGCCTGGCCGACGTGCTGGCGCAGCAAAAAGCGATGATGGAAGCCAAGCGCAGCCAACTCGACGGGATCATCCAGGCGATCGATCAGACCGCGAAGCTGTTACAGACCGGCCATTGCGATTGGGATACCCTTATTCAAGTGATCCAGGTGATTCAAATGGAACAGAACCACGACTGGGTGAAGAAGTACCTCACCCCCGAACAGATCGAACAAATGCAACACCTGTCCGAGCACGCCTATAGCGAGGAAGAACGGGCGCGGCTCAAGGCGCGGGGCGGCACCTGGACCGAAGCCGACCAGGAGCAGGCCAATGCCCAATGGGGCGCGATCTACGCCGACATGGCCCGCTTGGCCGCCGCCAACGTCGACCCGGCAGGGACCGAAGCGCAGGCGTTGGCGGCGTGCTACAGCAACCTGATCGCCGCCTTCACCGGGGGCGACCCCGAGATCAGCGCCGGGCTGAAACGCTGGTGGCAGGCGCACGATGCCCTGCCCACCAAGCGTAAGCCCTTCCAGCCCCCGGTCAGCCCGGAGGCCCAGGCGTGGATGGATCAGGCGCTGACCGTCTACCGCCAGGGGAAATAGCCCTGAGGGCGGACATAAGCAGAGGAGTCGATACCCTGTCATCCTGAGCGC
>JBBSEL010000074.1:0-9148 GCA_038239755.1 Chloroflexia bacterium
CCCCAGTTGTCGCCTTTGTACAGCGCCAGGGCTTAGAAACAACCGGGGATGTGCCGGGATACTGGCCGGGCGCGCCTGATCTGGCAGTCGAGGTCGTTTCGCCTAACGATCTCTACAGCGAAGTGGCCGAGAAGGTAGATGCCTGGCTCACCGCCGGAACCCAACTGGTCATCATCGTGGACCCGCGCCGCCAGACCATCACCGTCCACCGCTCCCCCACCGCAATGCAAACCCTGACCGTCAACGATACGCTAGATGGCGCGCCGGTGCTGCCCGGCTGGTCCCTCCCCGTGCGCGAGGTCTTCAGCTAAAAGACGAGTAGGCAGTGGGCAGTCGTCAGCACTCAGCACGCAGTCCTCAGTCCTCAGTCCTCAACAACTCCTCCCGCCAGGCCGCCCAATCGGGGGCCGGATACTGGAGATGACCCTCCGCCGCATACCAGGCGAGCCAGGCGGCGGTGGTATCCAGCGACTGGCGGGTGAGGCGGCTCAAGACATTATGCAAGGCCGCTGCATACTCCGCATTGGGCACCCCCTGGCGCAGCATCGCAATCGCCAGGGGCACCCCGCGCCGGTCGCGCCGCAGCAGCGCCGTCACCAGCAGGCGTTGCGGCTGGAGGTCGAGCGTCGCCCAGACCCCGGCCCATTTCCAGACATCCCAGAACGTCGGCGTATCGAACGCCATCAACTCAACCCGGCCAAACTCATCGCGCACCCGCAGGCTCCGCGCCAGCGCCGCCGCCACATCCCAGCCCCCCAGCCGGGCCACGAAATCCTCCGGCGCTTCCAGCGAGTCTTGGGTCAGGGTATGGGCGCGGCCATCGGTGCGCCAGATCAAGAAATAGGTTGCGCGGGCCGCCAGATCGGGGTCGCTGGCCTGCACCGCCAGCACCGGGCGGCGGCGGTCCTCACCCTCCAACGCAAACAGCAGCCGCTCACCCGTCTCGCGGTTCAACAGCGCCAGCCGCCGCCACTCGCGGTCGGTCGGGTAGCTGGCATCGGTGTGGAAGGCATAGTCCACGTTGCCCCAGCAAAAGGCCGGAACCTCGGCGAAGTAGGGGCACGCCGCGTAGCAATGGACCAGGAAATAGGTGGGATCAGCCGGGGGCGACTCGTCGTTCATGGAAACCTCTGGTACAGCGGGCCATTATCGCCGGGTGGGCAGTCGGGGCGGTGGACGGCCCAGGTGTGGTTCGCGCCATCGTAATAATAGCAGCGGTCGTCACCCCCGCCGGGCTGCATCGCCAAGTAGTAGGCGCGGCCCCCCTCGACCGAGGTATAGCCGTAGCGCCAGCCCAGCGGCGGGCGGGGCAGGCCGGTACCGTCTGCCGCCACCTCGTTGATCACCAGCGGGTAATGCCCCTGCGCGGTGTGATATTGGTCCAGGCCAGCGATCAGGCCACCCAATTCCTGCGCGGCCTGCGCCTGGTTTGCCCCCGCTACCAGGGTGAAAGCCCCACCCCACAGCCAGGGACTCGCCAGCACCAGCACAAACACGATGCCGATCAACACCAGGCGGATATCAATCTGACCATCGCATGGCTGCATAGACCGGGCGGAGCCTCTTCAAGCGCGGGATTGGGCGGCGCATTACGGGTCCATTCACCCCAGTTCGGCAATGAGGGTCTCAAACGGGGCCAGGGTGGGCCAATCGAGGGTGAGCGGCGCAGCGTCGTGGGCGATGCTGGAAAAGAGCAGGCGCGGCTGTTTAGCGCCGAGATCGAAGATCGCCGTCTGCGCCTCGTCCGAGAAGTTGAGCACCACCAGGCACCGCTGCGCCGTCGCCGCATCGTAGCGCAAGAAGGCCACGCGCCGCCTGGCGCGGGCAACAGCCCCCATCGGCGGCGCGGCGGTCAAGCAGCGTGAACGGGCCGGGCACCTGGCCCTATTCCCGGCCCTGGGCCTCGGTTTCGCCCCAATAATGCCCGTAGGACGAGCGCAGGGCGGCTTTCATGGCGCGGGTGTGGTCCTTCATGTGGATCACCATGATCTTATAGATCGCCTCCACGGTGGTCATCCCCACAGCCGGGTGCCAGGCAGGAGTCGCCAGATCGGCCTCGCTGTGGCGCGCCAGGTTGCGCAGGGTCTCGGTGCGCGCTTCGGTCAATTCCACCCGCAACGCTGATGCAGGCAACGGGGCGCGCTTCGCCACCTGCCCGGCGTTCCAGCGATCCCGGTTAAAGGGTTCGCCGTCCTTGCCGCGCAGCATCGCTTCACTCATCACCTGTCCTGCCTCCCGCGATGCCAGGGCCATCGTGATCAGCCGGTTCATGCTTGCCTCGGCGCTCGCCAGGTGCCCCAGCGCCAGCCGCACCGTCCAGCCTTCTTCAAAGGTGGGCAAATCCCAGCCCGGCTCGTTGTCAGCTCCCGGCAACACTGCCATCATGTTCGATAACGCACTGTCCAGGTTATCGCGCAGCCGCGCCTTCCGCGTGTCGATCTCGATCTCGGTCATGGTACTCCCCAGAAATGAGAAATCAGAAGTCAAAAATCAGAAACTAGAAAAGAGACCGTCGATGTTAAAGGGAGAACCAGCGCCCTGCCCAGCATCGAACGGCTGATTTCTAATTTCTGATTTCTACTTTCTCTTAGCGTGCCGCCTCAAAACGTTGGGCGACGGCGGCCCAGTTGACGACGTTCCACCACGCCTTGAGATAGTCCGGGCGCTTGTTCTGATACTTCAGATAGTAGGCGTGCTCCCAGACATCCACGCCCAGGATCGGCGTCATGCCGGTCATCAGCGGGCTGTCCTGGTTCGGGGTAGAGAGCGCCTCCAGCTTGCCGTTGTTCCAGACCAGCCAGCTCCAGCCGGAGCCGAAGCGGCCCGTGCCGTTGGTGGTGATCTTTTCCTTGAACGCATCCAGGCTGCCGAACGTATCGGTGATCGCCTGGGCCAGCGCGCCCGTCGGCTCGCCGCCGCCGTTCGGCCCCATGATCGTCCAGAACATGCTGTGGTTAGCGTGTCCGCCGCCGTTGTTCTGCACTGCGGTGCGGATGGCTTCGGGCACCTTGTGGATATTCCGCAGCAGGTCTTCGATCGGCTGGTTCGCCAGTTCGGGGGCCTGCTCCAGCGCCTTATTCAGGTTGGTGACATAGGTGGCGTGGTGCTTGTCGTGGTGGATTTCCATCGTTTGCGCATCGATGTGCGGTTCCAGCGCATCAAAGCTATAAGGAAGCGGAGGAAGTGTATACGCCATTGTGGGTAGTCCTTTCGCTGTCTGGTGACCGCTCCTGGGCGGTCAGGGATGGTACACTCAGGCCGAGCGGTAATCTCGGCCTTGCAACCCTCCTATTCAGCAAGAATCGCACCCGGCTTTGCGGACGGAGTGCTGAGTGCTGAGTGCTGAGGAAGAGCGATGAACCACGAGCCACGAGCCACGAACCCCCGGCCTTTTCACGCAAGGCCAGACGCTCCAAATGTCCGGCCTTGCGGTGTCTCGTCGGGCAAGGCCCTACATCGAATAGATATCCGCCGCCGGGCTGCCGTGGATGCCGAGGGTGAGCGAGATCTCGCCGCCGTGGTGCAGATCGTGGGCGAGAATGTGCCAGACGACCCAGCCGCGAGTATTGTCGTAATGGTCCCCTCGAAACTCAACCGGATATATCTGTTCCATATCGGCCTGGGTCCACCGGGCAATGGCCTCGGCCATCAGCGTCCAGGTAGCCTCCAGCCCGGCCACCAGCTCCGCCACCGTGCCGACCGCCGGATCGTTCCCACCCCAGCGCGCCAGCAGCGCCGGATCGACTGCCTCGTCCAAAAAGCCGCCGAACCAATCGATCCGGCCACTGATCATGTGCGCGGCCAACTGCCCCACCGACCGCTGCCCCGGCCCCGCCACCAGGGCGAGTTGCGCGTCTGTCAGCGTGGCAATCGCGTCCCGCGTGTGCTGCTGGTAGAGGTGCCATTCGTTGTAAAAAGTCGCCAGTGTTGCCTGCTCTGCGTCCAGCGGTATGTCTCCTGTCGCTACTGTTGTAACTAAAATCACTATGTCTCTATTGCCCATCTGGGGATAATCCGGATCGGCTCGGTCAGGATGCCAGCGGTACGGTCCCCTGGTTGCCGCCCGGCCCTCCCCTGTCCTATAATAGCGCAACAGAGCGACCCAGGCTAGCGCAGGAGGCACCCCCAATGGATCGATCGCGAATCCCCCCGACCCCGCCCGCCGAACGCAGCCCCCTGCCGGGCGTGCGGCACATCGTGACCGTGGGCAGCGGCAAAGGCGGCGTGGGCAAGTCCACCGTCGCGGTCAACCTGGCCCTGGCGCTGGCCGCCGAAGGGCTGCGCGTGGGGCTGTTCGACGCCGATATCTACGGCCCCAACGTGCCGCTGATGCTCGGCATCCGGCGCAAGGCGACCACGCGGGAGCAGCAGGCCCAGGAGTGGGGGCGGCAGCCGCAGGTGTTCGTCACCGCAGCCCGCACCGGCCCGGCCCGCGCCCACGAACGCTACCCCTCGCTGGAGCGGTTCGGCATCCGCGTCTTCTCCATCGGCTTCCTCGTCCCCGAAGACACGCCGGTCATGCCCGACCCGCGCTTCCTCGGCCAGCTCACGATCCAGATCGTGCGCGACATCGAATGGGGCGACCTGGACGTGCTCTTGCTCGACTTGCCGCCGGGCACCGGGGAGCCGAACAGCACACTGATCCGCATCCTGCCGCTGACCGGGGCATTACTGGTGGTGACCCCGCAGGATATCGCCCGGCTGGACGGCAGCAAGGCGCTCCAGATGTTCACCGGAGCACAGGTGCCCGTGCTGGGGCTGATCGAAAACATGAGCACCTTCATCTGCCCGGCCTGCGGCGAGGAGGTCGAGATCTTCCACCGCAGCGCCGTCGAGCGCCCGGTGTCCGCGCTGCCGGTGCTGGGCCGCCTACCGCTCGACCCGGCGATCAGTTCCGCCGCCGACACCGGACGCCCCCTGCTGATCACCGCCCCCGACTCGTCCCAGGCCCGCGCCTTCCGCGCCATCGCCGCCCAACTTGTGCCAGGACTGAGGACTGAGGACTGAGGGACGAACGATGCGTGATCGTGATGCGTGATGCGTTGTTCTAACCACGAACCACGAACCACGAGCCACTACTCAGCACTCAGTCCTCAGTCCTCGTCCCTCGTTTGCACCAAGCGCCGCTTTTAGAGTATAATGGGCAACCGAAGCGCAGAATAGCAGGCGAACACAATCTATGAGCAGAGCAGAAAGACAACGAGTATGGCACGACCGATAGTGGCGATTGTGGGACGGCCCAACGTGGGCAAGTCCTCCCTATTTAACCGGCTGGTGGGCGAGCAGATGGCGATTGTCGAGGACCAGCCCGGCACGACGCGCGATCGGCTCTATGGCACCAGCGATTGGAACGGCGTGGATTTCACGGTGATCGACACCGGCGGTATGGTGCTGGACGAAACGCTGCCCAACGAGCCGGAACTGAGCAGCGAAGAAATCGTGCGGCGCACCCGCGAACAGGCCCAGCAGGCGATTGACGAAGCCGATGTGATCTTGTTCATGGTCGATGCGCGCAGCGGGCTGACCGCCGCCGACGAAGAGATCGGCGAGGTGCTACGCAAGTCGCACAAGCCGGTGATCATCGCGGCCAACAAGGCCGAGAGCGAAGAGCGCCGCCAGAATGCGGTCGAGTTCTACCGCCTGGGCCTGGGCGACCCCATCGCCATCTCGGCCCACCACGCGATCAATACCGGCGACCTGCTGGACGAGATCGTGGCCGCCTTCCCCACCGACGAGCCGGAGGAAGACGACGAGGATGTCACCCGCATCGCCATCGTCGGGCGGCCCAACGTGGGCAAATCGCGGCTGCTCAACGCCATCCTGGGCCAGGAGCGGGTGATCGTCAGCGACATCCCCGGCACCACCCGCGACGCGATTGACACCCGGCTCGCTCTGGGCGAGGGCGAGGATGCCCGTGAGGTCGTCCTGATCGACACGGCAGGCATCCGCCGCCGAGGCCGGATCGAAGTGGGGGTGGAGAAATACAGCGTAATCCGCACCCTGCGGGCGATCACCCGCTCGGATGTGGTGCTGATGATGATCGATGCCAACGAGGGGATGACCGCGCAGGACACCCACATCGCCGGGTACGTGCTGGAGCAGTACAAGAGCATGATGCTGCTGGTGAACAAGTGGGACCTGGTGGAGAAAGATGCCAGCACCCTGGGCGAGTTCACCGAGACGATCCGCGAGGCGCTGAACTTCATGCCCTACGTGCCGATCCTGTTCATCTCGGCCAAATTCGGCCAGCGGGTCAACCGCGTGCTGCCCACCGCGCTTGAAATCGCGGAACAGCGCGAACGGCGCATCCCCACCGGGCAACTGAACAAGGTGATGAAAGAAGCGATGGACGCGCACCCGCCGCCCAGCAAGCCAGGCCGCTGGCTCAAGTTGCTCTATGTCACCCAGGCCGATATCAACCCGCCGACGTTCGTCTTCTTCGTCAACGACCCGGAAATGGTCCACTTCTCCTACCAGCGTTACCTGGAGAACCAGTTCCGCGCCGCCTTCGGCTTCGAGGGCACCCCGATCAAGATGGTCTTCCGTATGCGCCACGCGGACGATCAGGACTGAGGACTGAGGACTGAGGACTGAGTAAGAAGATTTGAGGCCGGAGAAAGTATCTCCGGCCTCTTCGTTAGTCTTGAACACTCAGTCCTCAGTCCTCAGTCCTCAGTCCTCGCTACGTGCTAGCCGCGACCAGGCGGGCGATCCAGAAAGCGAGGGCGGTCCAGGCGAGGACGCTGGCAGTGAGGAGGGCGAGGAGGCGGGCTGCCCCACCTCGCCGCACCAGCAGCCAGAGGACGATACCCAGGCCCAGGGAGAGGGGCACCATCGTGTAGAACAGGTGCTTGCCGATCATGTCCACGCGGTAGTTGACGATGAGGAAGAGGCCCAGGATCGAGATCCAGGCGGCGGTGAGCCAGGCCAGCAGGCGTTCGGGGCGAACCCGGTCGCGGGCCGCTGCCGCCCGGCTAGTCCACAACAGGGCTAGCCCGGCCAGCCCGCCCAGCACCGGGATCAGGCTGGTTAGATACTGGACCGTCCAGCCGAGCAAATCCAGCGGGCCGGTCCAGTGGACCGTGCTGGCACCGGGGGCGGAACCGCTCCCGGCGGCGACGGGCGGCGCAGCCAGGAGATCGGGCAGGGTCGTGTTGACGAACTCCGACACATAGATGCCGTAATAGGCCGCCAATGCCACCACCCAGGCCCCCACGATCAATCCCAGCGCCCGCACCCCCAACCCCCGATAGCGTCCCCGCAGCCAGATCAACCCTAGCAGCCCAACCACCCAGGTGTTGAACACGGCGATGGTCGGGAAGGCGACCAGCGAGGCGGCGAACAAGAGCAAGAGCAGCGCAAACTGCACCGCCGCCCCGACTGGGCGCACCGTCCGCCCCTGGAGCCGCCGTTCGGCCCAGAGCAGCAGGAGGGTGAAGAAGGCCACCGACAGCCACTGCGCCAGGATGGTCGGCAAGATGCCGTAGGCCAGGGCGCGGTAGCCCAGCGGGTTGGCCCCCAGGGCGAACCCGGCCCACCACCCGGCCCGCCAGCCGCCCAGCGAAGGCGCGAACCGAGCGAGCAGCCCGTAGCAGAAGAGGATCGTGCTGACTTCCAGCAGGCAGGCGAACGCCTTGACCGACACTTCCAGGTTCCAGGGCAGCACAGCCAGCGGGGCGGCAACGAAGTAGAACAGCGGCGACTTGGGGATCAGCACGGTCAGGCCCCATTCGGCGGGCACGCTACTCAGCGCGCCGGGAAAATAGAGCGACTCCCAGTGCCCGGCCAGCAGTTCATGCAGCCACTTCATGTGCCAGGGCAGGTCGATGATCACCGTCTGCGGCAAGGAGAGGAGGCCGAAGCGGATCAGGAACGCCGCCGCCATCAGCACCGCCACCGCCCGCGCCCCGCGCCGCGTCTCCGGGGTGATCCGGTGGGCCAACGCCTCGCTGAGGATGAGCAGGAGGTAGGTGCTGGTGTAGGTGCCGCCGCCCGCCGCGACCAGTTGCCCGGTGGCGACCGTGAGCGGCAGATGGAGCGCGGCCAGCAGCCCGATCAGCACGGCGGCCACCGCCCCCGCGCCCAACGCCGGGATCCAGGCCCGCGCCGGGGAGATGCGCCCGCGCCGCGCCGGATCGAGCGGATAGACCGCCCGCCCCAGCAGCAGGTAGACCAGCAGCACGACGGCGGCCAGGTAGAGCAGTTGGGTATACGCGGGGGTGATGAAGCCGGGGCTGGGCGGCGAAATCTCGACCTGATCGAGCATCAGCCCGCGTGTCTCGCCGGGCGCATCGGGCGAGACAAACCCCGGCGCGCGCAGTTCCAGCACCAGATCGCGGGCGGCAAGGGCCTGGGTATGCGTGCGGTCCACCGGGATGGTGATCGTTTGCCAGCCCTGGGCGAACGGACGTTGGATGAACGTTTCGCCGTTGACGATCACCGTCACCGGAAGCTGGTCGCGGCCTGGGTTCAGCGAGAGGGTGACGGTAAACGGCACGCCACCCCCGGTGCCGGGCAGGATGACGTAGCCGTAGGCGTCGGACCAGCGGAAGGTGCGCCCGCCCGCCGCGTCGCGCCGGTCGTGGAAGTTGTGGACATAGGCCTGGTCGGCGGGGGTGCCCACGTCGATGCTATAGCCGTGCGGCACCTGATAGGCCAGCACGGCCCCCCCGATGGTCAGGGCCAGCAAGACCCAGAGGAGCGGATGGAGCAGCAGCCGGAGGAGGATACGGGCTTCGGTTCCGAGGAATCGGATCATAGGAGCAGTATAACACGGGGCGAGAAGTCGGTGATCAGTGATCAGTGGGATGTAGCAACACCTTGTAACGACTGACCACTGACCACTGATCACCGACCACTACGGCTGCGGCGTCTTGTCGTTGTTGCCGTTGCTGTCAGCACCCTTGCGCACCAGGAGTGTGACGCTAGAGTTGCGTTGCACGGCTTGCCCGGCGGCGGGGCTTTGGGCGAAAACCTGCCCCGGCTGCACCTGCTTGGCGATCTCGCCCGCCTGGCCCACCGTCTGCTCCTGCGAAACCGGTTGCAGGCCCGCCGAGCGGATATTGGCCTCGGCCACGGCGCGGTCCTGCCCGACCACATTGGGCACGGTCACCAGGTCGCCCAGGCTGACCACAAGGGTGATCGTGCC
>JBBSEL010000075.1:0-9096 GCA_038239755.1 Chloroflexia bacterium
GGTACAAGCATTTCGTGGTTCCCCTATGCTTCCACTCAGCTTGGCCTGAGTAGTTACTATCATTTAACCTATACTCTCCTACCCGCTGGCAAGGCTGAGGCATACCTGCTTACCCACTACACAGCAAGACAGATATGGTATAATAACGGCAGGTATTTCCAAAACGTGCCCGATATTAAAGGAGTCTGATGTCCCCCCCAGCCGACCAAGCAACTGCCCTCGATTCGCTGCCGCCCCCCGCCGTCCCACTCGCTCAGGTGGGGTTGACCCCCGATGAATACCGCCGCTTTGTCACCCTGCTGGGCCGCGCACCCAACGCGGTCGAACTGGGCATGGCCGGGGCGATGTGGAGCGAACACTGCGGGTATAAGAACTCGCGCCCGCTCCTGCGCCGCTTCCCCACCACGGGACCCCGCGTCCTCCAGGGGCCGGGCGAGAACGCCGGGGCAGTAGACATTGGCGACGGCTTAGCCGTCGTCTTTAAGATCGAGAGCCATAATCACCCCAGCGCGGTCGAGCCGGTGGAAGGCGCGGCAACGGGGGTGGGCGGCATCGTCCGTGACATCTTCACGATGGGGGCACGGCCCGTCGCGCTGCTCAATTCGCTGCGCTTCGGCCCGCTGACCGAAGCTCGCAACCGCTACCTGTTCGGCGGCGTGGTCGCGGGCATCGGGCGCTACGGCAACTGCATCGGCGTGCCCACCGTCGGCGGCGAGATCTATTTCGACCCCTCCTACAGCGGCAACCCGCTGGTCAACGCCATGTGCGTCGGCCTGATCCGCGCCGACGAACTGATGCGTGCCCGCGCCGAGGGGGTCGGCAACCCTGTGCTGCTGGTCGGGGCCGACACCGGGCGCGATGGGCTGGGTGGGGCCACCTTCGCCAGCGACACGCTGGGGGCCGAGAACGAGGCCAAGCGCCCGGCGGTGCAAGTCGGCAATCCCTTCCTCGAAAAGCTGCTGATCGAAGCGTGCCTGGAACTGCTGGCGACCGGCATCGTCGTCGCCATGCAAGACCTGGGCGCGGCGGGGCTGACCTCGTCCACCGTCGAACTGGCCGGGCACGGCGGCGCGGGCATCCGCATCGATGTGGCCCATGTCCCCCGCCGCGAACGGGGCATGACCCCTTACGAAATCATGCTCAGCGAGAGCCAGGAGCGGATGCTGGTCGTCGTCCAGTGCGGCACCGAGGCCCAGGCGCAGGCCATTTTCGACAGGTGGGGCCTCCATTTCAGCGTGATCGGGGAAGTGACCGACACCGAGCAGGTGGAGATTTTCGACGGGGCCGAGCGGGTGGTGGACGTGCCCGCCCGCATTTTTATTGACGAGTGCCCTGTCTACGAGCGGCACGGCACCCTCACCCCCGCGCTCCAGGCCCGCCAGAATCCCGATTGGGCCACCCTGCTCCCGCCCGAAGCCGCCGCGCCCGATTTGGGCGACACGCTCTTGCGCCTGCTGGCCGCGCCCAACATCGCCAGCAAAGCCCGCGTTTACCGCACCTACGACCACACGATTATGTCCAATACCGTGATCGCGCCGGGCGAGGGCGATGCCGCCGTGATCCGCATCAAAGGCACCCGGCGCGGGCTAGCCTTGACCACCGACTGCAACAGCCGCTGGTGCGATCTCGACCCCTACACCGGGGGCGCGGCGGCGGTGGCCGAGGCAGCGCGCAACCTCGTCTGCGTGGGGGCCGAACCGCTGGCGGTCACCGATTGCCTCAACTTCGGCAACCCCGAACGCCCGGCCATCTTCTACCAGATGGAGCGCTGCGTGGCCGGGATGATCGATGCTTGCACTGCGCTCAGCACGCCCGTCGTCAGCGGCAACGTCAGCCTCTACAACGAAACCGAGGGCCTGCCCATCCTGCCCACCCCGGTTGTCGGCATGGTCGGCCTGCTGGACGATGTGGAACAACGAGTCGGCCTGGCCTGGTCCGACGGCGCGACGCTGCTCCTGCTCCACCCCGGCCCCACCCCCACCGATGGGGCCGAGAGCGCCGCATGGCTGGGGGCCAGCGAATACCTCGCCACCATCCACGGAGCCGCGTTGGGCCGCCCCCCCGCCATCGATCTGGATGCCGAACGGCGGGTGCAGGCCGTGGCCCTGACCGCCATCCGCGCCGGGCATGTCCAGGCCGCCCACGATTGCAGCGAAGGCGGCCTCGCCGTTGCCATCACCGAAGGCTGCATTGCCGGAAACGTTGGCGCGACCCTTGCGATTGAACCCGTAGACCGCTGGGATGTGGCCCTCTTCCATGAAGCGCCGTCCCGCATCCTCCTCGCCTGCCGCCCCGCTGATGTGGCCGCAGTGACCGCCCTGGCAACGACCCACCAGGTCGCCGCCACTGTCGTCGGTACCATCGGCGGCCTCCACATCACGTGCGCCCCGGTGCTGACCGTCGCCCTGGCCGACGCTGCCACCGCCTGGCACACCGCGATCTAACGTACTGCGTATTGCGTATTACGTATTCGCTATTGCCTATCCCTGAACACTTACGCAATACGCAATACGACCGAGGAATCATGTACGACATTAACGACGATCTGACCGACGACCACATGCACGAAGCCTGCGGCGTGTTCGCCGTCTGGGCACCGGGCGAAGATGTGGCCCGCGTCACCTATTTCGGCCTCTATGCCCTCCAGCACCGGGGGCAAGAGAGCGCGGGCATCGCCACCACCGACGGGTTGAGCCTGCGGATGCACGCCCAGATGGGCCTCGTCGCCCAGGCGTTTGACGAGCCGATGCTGAAAACCCTGCGCGGGCCACAATCGCTCGCGGCGGTTGGCCACACCCGCTACTCGACCACCGGCACCAACAAGGCAGCCAACACCCAGCCGATCCTGGTGGCCGACGGCGCGCTGGGCGAACTGGCCCTGGCCCACAACGGCAACATCACCAACGCGCTGGCCTTGCGCGAGGAGTTGCTGGGGGCGGGGGTGCGCTTCGAGGGCACCACCGACAGCGAAGTGGCCGCCCATTTGGTCGCTGTCTCGCCGGGGGCCGATTGGGTGGCCCGCCTGCGCGTGGCGATGTCTCGCCTGGAAGGGGCTTACAGTCTGACCCTGCTGGGCCGCAACGCGATCTATGGGCTGCGCGATCCGTTCGGGATTCGCCCGCTCTGCCTGGGACGGCTGCCGAGCGGCGGCTGGGTGATCGCCTCGGAGACGTGCGCCTTGCAGACGGTTGGGGCGCGCTTCGTCCGTGAGGTCGCGCCGGGCGAGATCGTGCAGATCGACGCCGACGGGCTGACCAGTTGGCAGACCGCGCTGGGCCACGATCAGGCGCTCTGCCTGTTTGAGTACATCTATTTCGCCCGCCCCGACAGCAACATGCGCGGGCGCTCGCTCTATGCCGCCCGCCAGATGATGGGCCGTATTCTGGCCGAGGAGCACCCCGCCGATGCCGACATTGTCATCGGCGTGCCCGACAGCGCTATCCCCGCCGCCATCGGCTATGCCGCCGCGTCGGGCCTGCCCTACACCGAAGGCCTGATCAAGAATCGCTACATTGGCCGCACCTTCATCCAGCCCGACCAGCGGATGCGGGCTAACGGGGTCGCCCTCAAGTTCAACCCGCTGCCCGAAATTCTGGAAGGCAAGCGGGTGGTCGTGGTGGACGACAGCATCGTGCGCGGGACGACCACCCCGCCCATCGTCGCCCTCTTGCGCGGGGCTGGGGCACGCGAAGTCCACATGCGCATCCACAGCCCGGCCATCCCCCACCCCTGCTTCCTCGGCGTGGATCTGGCCCGTCGCGAAGAGTTGATCGCCCACCATCTGGACGTGCCCGGCATCTGCCGCGCCATCGGGGCCGACAGCCTGGGCTTCCTCAGCCTCGACGGCCTGCTCCGCGCCGCCGGTGGCCCCCGCGACACCTTCTGCGCGGGCTGCCTGACCGGCGACTACCCGGTCCCCCTGCAAATGGAGCTATCCACCGACATGAAGCTGGCGCTGGAGGGCAGCCGTCGCGCCCCCACCCTCACCGCCGAATCGCCCCTGCCCATGCACGAAGAAGACCGGCTCGCGCGGGTCGGCAGCCGGTAATTGTCGCACAAGAGATCTAGCCCACCTGTTCCGTGAGAGGTTTCTGGAGGGGCTAAACAAGACTGCGACGGATTTTGGCTAGCGAAGTGAAAGCTTACTCGTGGAACAGACGTTAACCACACTGGATTAGGTTTTTGCCCATCAGGAGTGGCGGAAGAGAAAAAGATAAAATAAATAGCGAAAGCAACAGCTAGTACGACCACAATTCCGATTATTACTAGACGCAACAAGGGAGGTGGGCCAGCAACTGGGCCTGTATAGACAACAGCTTCAGCTAAGTCATGCCAAGCTTCGGGCACATCTTTCAGTTCTTTCCGCAATGCCGTAACAACTGATAAGAGATGCCCACCTGATATATCTCGGGCCTCTAGCTCTTGGACAAGGTGCGTTGCACGGTCGACAGGTGTCGATCCAGACACATTAATGCGTTGCGGCTCTATTCCAGCGCGGTAAAGAAGGGTTTGAAGACTTTCTTCTGACGAGGCAACACCGCTCTGCACAAGCCATTTTATAACTAAGTCGTTGCGCCGAACACGCCATGGCTTCATCATTTCCTACACCCGCCCCTAGCCTGAGCTTATGAGAGTATCGAAAGAAGACACAAGATAGTGTCGTAACCAGTTAAGTAATCTTCACTTTCTAAATTGGTGGCTCACCACCGCAAATCCTCCCGCCCTTTTCGCCCTTTCGGCGCGCGGCGGGGATTGCCTTTCTTCGAGCGGGGTTGATCGCTATTCAGGTCGTCGGCCTTGACCCAGGTATCGTTGCTGCGGGGAGGGCGAGAACGGGGGCGCGTTCCGGCAGAGCGCGGGGCGAGGTTGGTCACGTCGGCCCCCGCCGCCTGCACCGCCGACCGCACCTCGTTGTCGGCAGTCACGACCACCACATTGGACGGCAGGTTCGCCGCGAACCGCTTCAGCACCGTGTCGGCGCTCTCGCCGGGGGCCGAAAAAACGATCCGCACTCGCCCCCGCTGGAAGCCGCGCGCCCCATAGACCCCCGCATTCGCGCTGTTCGCCCCATCGAACACACAGATGATCTCGTCGCCCCGAAACGTCGGGGAGGCGTTCAGGCAGGCCACCAGCACATCGCGCGCCTGCTCCAGACTCGTGCGCTCAAACCGCACCAGCCCCGGATCGCGCCGGATGACATTATAGCCGTCAACGAGAATTGTGCGTCCCATAGGTCAGTTGCGAGTTGCGAGTTGCGAGTTGCGAGAAACGTGATGCGTGATGCGTGATCGGGTTTGGCAACTACTAAAGCACAGCCTGTACCACAGAATGTGCAATACGCAATAGTAATACGCAATACGCGCCACCAAAGTCTCACGCATCACGTTTCACGTTTCACGTTTCACGCAATCGTATCGTTCACCTCAATCGTCACCGCCCCAATTTCGCGGGTTTGCGCCTGGAGGGCGAGCGTGTGCGCGCCGGGCGAGAGGGGGGTACCGACGACTTCCAGGCTCAACGGCGTGTTGGTCGGGAAGGGCAACGGGGTGTCGGCGGTGACGGCGGGAGCGGGGGTGCGCGTGTCGCCCACCACCACCGTGATCGCTGCCGGGTCGAGCAAGATCCCATCCACTGCCAGCCCCACTCCGACCAGGGTGCCCGGAGCAAGGTGGTTGCGTACGGTCAGGCTGAACCCATCCGCCTGGTTGTGCAAGCTGCCTTTGACATACATCTGCTTGAGCATAAACGCAGGGATCGTCGGCATCGCCCCTCCTTACGTCCAATGTTCTCCACAATGGACGACTAGTTATCCACAGATTATCCACACTTATCCACAAGCGGTGGGCTATTCCCCGTCCACACGAGTGGCAGCGTCATGGAGCAGCAGCCCGATCTGCGCCACCTGCTCGAACTCCTGCTCCAGCAGCCGCCGCAACACCTTGCGGACCGCCCAGCGTTCGTTGTCTACGATATACACGGTGGCGCACTCATCGGGATTGAGGGCCGACAGCCGGGCCACCACGGCAGCGCGCCCCGCCTGAAGCCGGGCCAGCAGATCGGGTGCGGGCGGCGGAGCAGGCAGCGTGCCCAATCGTTCCACCGTCCAGCGTTCCGCCGCCGCCAACCCGGCCAGCCGCTCGGTCAGCGTGCGCCTGTCGGGGCGGATCATGGTCCAGGCCTGGGGGTCCAGATCGTCTACCAGGGCGAGCAGGTCGGCACGGCTAAAGGCCAACCGGTCCAGGCAGAGTGCCACCTGGGCCGGGGTCGCCGGGGCCGACTCCATCTCGAACAGGGCGCTCCCCTCTGGCGATTCCGGCGGCGCACTTCCCCGCACCAGTTCCACCACCCCTAGCGTGACCGGTTCCACCATCTCCGGCGGGGGCGCGGCGGCCCCATGATCGCGCAGCCACTGCCAGTAAGCCGGGATCGCCCGGAACAGCCGGTCGAGCGCCTCCTGCGGGGTCACCCCCCGGCTAAAGCACCCCGGCAAGTCCAGCACATGGGCCAGTGTCCGCCCATCCTCCTGTGTCTCCACTCCAACAGCGTAGCGCATAGGGTATTATACCAGGGTCAGTAGCTGGTGACGAGGAGTTGGGGTGGGTGACTAGAAAATACAAACTTACATATCTGCCTCTGCCAAAAATTGGTCGCGCTCATCCTTAATCTTCTCAACCAATTGAGACAATGCTTCGGGTAGTTGGGTCTTTTGCTCCGATGTGTACTCACGCAATTCTGTTTTATAGCGCAGACCAAAGTAGGGGCCATGTGTAACAAGAAATTTCCCTTCTATAGCGAAGAACAATGGATTTATATCTCGACGCACGACATCGGCTAACCAGTTTGCTGCTTTTGTTGCCTCAAAGATGAGACGCCCGCAATCGTCAATCCATTTGTCGTAGCTCTTTTGGATTCTTTGTTCTTGCTCCCAATCCCAATCTCTGTCATCAGCCTTGTAGAACCTGATTCCTTTTAGTTGAGATCCTTCGCGCTGTGCATGGCGCTGGAATAGCTCCACTGCATGAAGCATAACAATCGACAAGGTTTGCAGAGCTCTCTCTAGCTCAGGCAACGTATTCGGCCAAACAGCACTCATTACTTTATCACGAAATTGATATACTCGCGATGGGGCATCAGCATCCCATACAGGTGGCTGTGCTAAAGCCCAACTGGTCCATATTTGCCATTTCTCCAGTTGGCAAGCTTCGACAGCGGAGTCCACCAGACTTGAATAGATTAGGCTTTGTGCCTGCTTTCTCACATCTAATGTTTCGGAGAGTGTCTGCTCAACCCAAAGTTCATGTTCCGCCTTGATAATATAGAGGCGCTCAACCGGATAATCTTCTGGGTTTTTATCAATAACACTATGATGTGTGGGGCAGAGGAGTATAAGGTTAAAATACGAATTGCGTTCAACTAGCAAGAGTGGACTCTGTCCACGCGGCCCTAGCGGCTCTTCAGCAATAATATGAGCTTGTTCCCCAAGTGGGAAGGCGGCGGAAGCAACGGTCTTATCTTGGGTTAGCTTTATCCTGCACTCTCGAAAAGCACATCGGCTAGCAGATCGCCCCCATAAAAGTTTAATATCTCGTTCCTTGATACTCATGAGATAGATCCTCTATGAAATTGGTCGTGACTTATGGCGCAAGTAATCGATCTCCCAGTCCTCAGTCCTCAGTCCTCAGTCCGCGTCCCGCCAACCGCAGCAATTCGCCTACCAACACCGTCGCTGCGTCGGGGCGGGCCTGGGTGCGGGCTTTCGTGCCCATGTCGGCCAGGATACCGGGCATGTGGACCAGGCGCAGGACGGTATCGGCCAGCCGCTCCGGGGTCAGCTTGTCTTGCAGGAGGACGATGGCCGCGCCTGCCGCCTCCATCCGCCGGGCGTTCGCCGTCTGCTCGTCTGCCGACGTGCCCGGCAGGGGCACCAGCACGGCGGGGCGGCCCACAGCGGCCAGTTCATTCAGCGTGCCCGCCCCTGCGCGCCCCACTACGAGGCCCGCCAGCGCCAGCAGATCGGCCAACTCCGCGCCGACAAACGGCACCGGGCGATAGCGCGCCTGGGCCAACGGGCTGGCCTCCGCCAACTGTTCGGCTTGCGTGATATCGGCGCGGCTGCCGTCTGGCCCCTCGCCGGTCTGGTGGACCACCTGCGCCTCGTCCAGCAGCGCCGGGAGCGCAGCGAACACCGCCTCGTTCACGGCGTGTGCCCCCGGTGCCCCCCCGGTCACATAGATCACCGGCAGCGCGGGGTCGAGCCGCCAGTGCTGGGCGGCGCGGGCCGGGTCGCCGCCCAGCACATCAGGCCGCACAGGGTTGCCGGTCAGCACCGTCTTGGCCGGGGGGAAGTCGCGGGCCGACTCGGGGAAGCTGATCGCCACCCGCCGGGCGAATCGCGCCGCGATCCGGTTCGCCAGCCCCGACCGCACCGTCTGCTCGTGGGTCAGCACCGGCACCCGCAGGAGCCACCCGGCGATCACCGGCGGCACACAGACATAGCCACCTGTGCTGAAAATGACGGCAGGGCGGAAGCGGGCCACCTGGGCGAACGCCTGCCCCACCCCCAGCGGAATCCGCAGCAAGTCCAGCGGCGTGCGCCAGGAGAAATAGCGGCGCAGCTTCCCAGTCTCCACCGCCGCATAGGGCACGCCCAACTCGACCATGCGCTGCCGCTCGACCCCCTCCCGGCTGCCCAGGTAGAGCAGGGTCAGGGGCAGACCGTCCGCCGCAGCGCGGGCGCGCAAGGCCGCGATCACCGCCACCGCCGGGGCCACATGCCCCCCGGTCCCCCCGCCGGTGATCAGCACCCGCAGGCCACTCCCATCACTGACCGTCACTGCAACTCCTTACCCCAACCCCCGGCGCAAAATAGAGCAACGCCGGGCGGTGGGCGTTGCTCTATTCTACCCTTTTTAGGCTCCCACCGTAAGGGAAGCACCCGCCGCGCTAGTTAGTCGGCGGGGCGGGCGTCTCGCCGGGGGCGTTGATATACCAGTAGCCTTGCGCGCTGGCGGTACTGTGATCGGCGTCAATGCTGCTGACCTCATCGGCATCGCGGGCGTAGTCAGATGCTTCGTCCAGGGCGGCATCGCCGGTCAC
>JBBSEL010000076.1:0-9085 GCA_038239755.1 Chloroflexia bacterium
GACCCAACTGAACGAGTACGGCGTGGCCGCCGCCCGGCTGGGCTTTGAGATCACCGAAACCGCCGCCGTGCAAGACCTGAAAGAAGCCGAACGCTGGATCCGGCGGCTGCGGGCGCTGGGCTGCCCCTTCGCCCTGGACGATTTCGGCGTGGGGTTCACCTCCTTTGCCTATTTACGCAGCCTGCCGGTGGACCAGATCAAAATTGATGGCTCGTTCATCCTGGGCATCGACCGCGATCTCGGTAATCAGTCGATTGTCCAGGCCATGCACACGCTGGCCCAATCGATGGGCAAAGAAACGGTGGCCGAGTTCGTGGAAGATGCCGCCACCATCCGCACCCTGCGCGAAATCGGCATCACCTACGGCCAGGGTTATTATCTAGGCCGCCCCACCCCCTACCTCACCACCGCGGTGCCCGACCCGCTGGTCAGCACCGCGGCCTAACCCGTTACATCAGGAGACATGCTATGTTCTGGAGCAGTACCCCCAACCCGATCCCCGCCCTCCCCGCCGACGGGTTTGCCCAGCAGGCCGTGCTGCCCTTCGTCGATTGCCGCCAGGAACCGTTCACCCGGCTGGTTGCCTCGTGGCACATCACCACGCCGCCGGGCACCGTCGCCACCCCGGCGGTGCGGGTGCGCGTCGGCGGGCGGCCCAGCCCCTGGTATCCGCTCGCCCGCTGGGGCCGGGGCACCCACCCCGATACGGGCGACCCCCTCCCCAGCAGCCTGCCCGCCCGCCGCGACGATCCCGGCCCCGCCTGGGTCGATATCGACACCCTGCGCCTGAAGGACGATCTCGTGGCCGACGCCTTCCAACTGCGGGTCACCCTGCGCAGCAACGAGGATGCCGTGCCCCAGGTGCAGCGCCTTGCCGTCACCACCTATCGCTCCGGTACCGGAGTGGAGGCGGCCCGCCGCGATCCTGCCGCGCCGCCGGTGCGCCTGGCCGTCCCCGAACGCTCGCAGACGGTCGAAGATCCCGCGCTATCCTGGCAGATTTGCAGCCAAACCAGCCTGAGCATGGTCCTGGCCTACTACGGGGTGGACCGCCCCACCGCCGAAGTCGCCGCCGGGGTGCGCGACCCGCTGGGGGACGAAACCTACGGCAACTGGCCGTTCAACACCGCCTATGCCGCCAGCCACGGCCTCCAGGCCACGGTGCGCCACTTCCCCACCCTCGCTGCCGTAGAAGACGAACTGCGCGCCGGGCACCCGGTCATCCTCAGTGTCGCCTGGGGCGAGGGGGAACTGCCCGAAGCGCCGATCCTCCGGACCCACGGCCACCTGATCGTCGCCACCGGGGTCGATGCGCAGGGCGATTTCTATGTCAACGACCCCGCCGCCGACCCGCGCAAGGGGCAACCTGTCGCCCGCCGCTACTCCCGCGCCGGGCTGGCCCACGCTTTTAAAGGCATCGGCTACGTGATCGCCCCGCCCGACCCTGCCGAGTAAAGCCCGGCGTGCCCAACCGCATCAATAATAGGGGGCAGTTGGCTAAGCAGGCCGCGCCAGAATGAATGCTGCGTGCTACCAAACTATTAGTTACCTTGTTACGTATTATGCGTAGCTCAAGAATTCCCTGGCCAATTATTGCGTTCGCCCGGTGGGCGGGGTCTGAGGAGAGGTGTACAATAAACGGGAGAACCTGTCTTCAACTATCTGTGCGTAAGAGCAATCTGTGATATAATAGATCAAGCATTGCGCGGAGTAGATAGAAGAAAAGTAGCATTGGGACAGGTTGGAAAGCTGCGCCCAGGCCGGGTTGGGGCCTGACACAGCGGTGGGTCTCGGAGTGAGGAGGGAGGTTGGAACCAGTGGCAGCATCCGCACCTGCGGGCCGCCGGTCGCCGCGTGCCCGCCTCAGCCATCTCCTCACCCGCCGCCTGCGCTACCAGATCGTCCTGCCTTACCTCCTGCTGGCGACGGTATTCACCGCGGGCGGGACGTACCTGTTCATGAGTCGCACCAGCGACAACCAGCGCAACGCCTTCAACACCCAACTGTTGAGCGCCGTGCGCCGGGGTGGGGCCAGCCTGGCGAGCCTGGAAGAGCAGCAGATCACCGGCCTGCGCTACATGCTCTTCACCGAAGGCGTGGTCGAGGCGCTGCAAAACCACGACCCCAACGAACTCCGCGCCCTGATCGCCGGGGCGGCGGTCAACAACAAGTTCGACCGGGTGGTGGTGGTGGCCGCCGACGGCAGCCTGCGAATGGACTGGCGACCCGATGCAACCGGGGCGGCGACGGTGCCCGTCCTCCATGATACGGCCCTCCAGGCGCTGATCGTCGCCACCCTCCAGCCCACAGACGACCGCGACAAGGTGTCGGCGGTGGTCGATAGCGGGGCCGGTCCCCTCTTCTACACCGCCGGGCCGCTGCGCCAACGGCCCAATGGGGTCATCGGGGCGATCCTGGTCGGCACCTCCCTGTCTACCGTGCTGGAACGGGTCGCCCAGGACAGCCAGAGTCCGCTGGTCACCTTCTACGGGGCCGACGGCATCGCCGTGAGCCACCTCATCACCGGCACCGTGAGCGTCGCCACCCTGCCCGCCCTGCCCAGGGGATGGGCCGACAACATCCGCGCCCGCCCCAGCGATCCGGCCCTCTTCCGCACGCTGATGCTGGGCGACGAAACGTTCGTCGAAGCCCTCGGCGCGATCCCGGCCCCGCCGGGCGTCCAGCCCCCCGGCGTCTATGGTGTCGCGCTTGATGCCCGCGCCCGCGACAGCGATCTGTTGAGCAACCTGGGCACGCTGGTGATCCTGGTCGGCATCGGGTTGTTGCTGACCATCTGGATCGGCAACCTGCTGGCCGAGCAGATCGACTACCCGGTGGGGCTATTGGTCGCCGCGTCGGAGCAGGTCGCGCAGGGCAATCTCGAAGTGCAGGTGCCGGTGCGGCGGCGCGATGAACTGGGCGCGCTGACCGAGCGCTTCAACGAGATGGTCGTTGGCCTGCGCCAGCTCCTCTTCGTCAAAGACCTCTTTGGCCGCTTTGTCTCGCCCGAAGTGTCCGAGCAATTGCTGGATGGCCGGATCGAATTAGGCGGCGAGCGGCGCACGGTGACGATCCTCTTCAGCGATCTGCGCGACTTCACCCGCCTGGCCGAGCAACACCCGCCCGAGGTGATCGTCGATCTGCTCAACGACTACTTCCGCCGAGTGATCCTCGCCGCCCAGGCCCACGGCGGCATCGTCAACAAGTTCGGCGGCGACTCGACCCTGATCATCTTCGGTGCCCCCGTGCCCAGCCCCGACCACGCCGACCGCGCCCTGGCGACGGCGCTGGACATGCGCGGCGCGCTGGACGAGATGAACGCCCAGCGCACCCAGGAAGGGTGGGCCTCCTTGCGCCAGGGCATCGGCATCACCACCGGCAGCGTCGTGGCCGGGCAGATCGGTTCCGAAGCGCGCATGGAATACACCGTCATCGGCGACCCGGTGAACCTGGCCTCCCGCTTGCAGGAGTTGGTCAAGAACCTGCCCGGTGTGGATATCGCCTTCAGCGAAAGCACCCTCGCCGCCCTGGCCGATGTGCTGGCCTGGAGTTGGGACGACCTGGGCGAGTTGGAAGTGCGGGGCCGCAAGGGGCCGGTTCGGCTGTATACCCTGTTGGGGCACGGGCCGGGTGCCCAGGCCGTGACCGCAGCGGCCCTGGCCCGGGATGGGGCAGCGGAGGGCATTCCCGCCCCCGTGCTTGAGCAGGTCAGCTAATGCGAGTGATGTGGCCTTTGGGCCGCGCCGCCGCCCACACCCTGGTCCCCAAACGGCAGGGCGACCGCGCCCTGCTGATCCTCAGCGGGCTGGCCCTGGTGCTGGTCGCCGCCAGCGGCTGGCTGGGGCTGCTGGGACCGGCCACCGGGCACCTGGCGGCCTCCGCCTGGCCTAATCGGGGGGCAGATTACAGCCCCGACCAGGACCACCAGGCGATGCCGGTGGCCCCCGCCAATCCCACCGCCCTCGCCACCGCCGTCAAAGAAGACTCGCGCCAGGCCTCGCCGCTGCCGACCAGCCCGGTCCTCGCCCGCGCCCCCGCGCCCGCCCCGGTCGTCGTGGCCGTCACCGTGCTACCGACCACCCCGCCCACCGCGACCCCCGAATCAGCGGGCGAGACGCCGACTGCCCCCGCGCCCCCTCCCACCCGCCCGGCGCTGGCGACCCCGCCCACCCGTGTCGCCCGCAGCACAAACGGCGTGACGCCGGGGGTGCCCGCGACACGCGCCGCCGAGACCCCGGTGCGCCCCGCGACCACCAACCCGCCCGTCGGAGCGCACCCGCCTGCGCCGCCGGTCGGGCCACCCTTCGCCGTCTTGCCGCCGGGCACAGCGGGCACCCCTGGGCCCACGCCATTCATTGGCCCACCGACCCCGCCCAGCCCCACGCCAGTCGCCGTGGCGACGGCGGGGCCGGGGAGCACGCCTGTGCCATCGCCGGTCGCCCCGTCGCCGGGCCGGACTAACCCGCCCGGCACCCCGGTGCCGCCCGCACTGAGCGAAACACCCGAGCCTCGGCCCATCCGCACCCCGACGCCCCTGCCCCTGCCCACGCGGACGCTGCCGCCGGGACCGCCGCCCAGCGCGATACCCGTCCCACCAACCGCCGTGCCGCCCAGCGCCACCCCGCTGCTGCCGACCGCTGCGCCACCCTCGGCCACCCCGCTGCCGCCCACGGCGACTCCGCCCCTCCCGCCAACAAGAACACCGCTGCCTTCGGCCTCGCCCGTGCCGAGCAACACGCCCGTGCCGAGCAACACGCCCGTGCCGAGCGATACACCGGTGGTGATCCCGACCAGCACGCCGACAATCGTGAGCACGGCCACGCCTGTCCGGCCACCGACGCGCACCCACACGCCGCGCCCCACCCGTACGCCGCGTGTCACCGACACCCCGATCGCCACCCCAACCCCGGCGGAGGTCCAGCCGACGGATACGCTGACGCCCACCAATACCCCGCTGCCGACCAACACGCCGACCAACACGCCGACCAACACGCCGACGCCCACCAATACCCTGACGTGGACGCCCACGGCGACCAACACTCCAACTGAGACACCAACGGATACGCCGACCAGCACGCCTACTGACACACCGACAAATACGCCGACCAACACGCCGACCAATACGCCGACCAACACACCCACCGATACGCCCACCGATACGCCCACCGATACGCCCACCGATACGCCCACCGATACGCCCACGGACACTCCCGGTGCCACCGCAACCACGCTCAGGGTCATCACCGGGCAAACGCTGGGAGATCCCGGCCCGGCAGCCAGCGCCGCTGCGTCCGACTGCGCCATCGATCCGCGCCGCCTGTGCCCCGTGCCCGCTCCCACCTCGGACGAGGCCCGCCTGCTGACGGTCTGCTATCCGCCCGACCTCCAGCGCCAAGCCGCCCTCCCCAACGCACCCCACCACTAGCCGACAGCACGCCACAAACAGACGAATCTGGCACCCTCGCCCGCCCACGAGGGCGGATCTCCCCTACCCCACCCCGCCCGCCGAGTATGAGCCACCCCCGGCGAGCGAGGTCGTCCGGCTTGTCTGCCCCCGTCCGATTTTGTATACTGCTGGTATGACCACAACCCTGCCCCCCCCAACAACGACGTTGACGGAGCCTACGCCAGGGTGGCAACCCCTGCCGTTCCCCGACACGCCTGATGCCCCGTCCACCGCCTGGTGGTTGGCGCTGCTAGAGCGCGCCTTCCTCTCGCGGGCGATGGACGATCTCGAAGTCAGCAAAGAATATCGCCCGAACCCCGACCGGCCCCACGAGGGCAAGCTCAAGTTCCAGTTCTCAGCCAAAGGCCACGAAATCCCTCAACTCGTGGCGGCTGCGTTGCTGAACCATGCGCACGACGGGGCCACGGTCTACTATCGCTCCCGTCCGCTGATGCTCGGCGTGGGCCTCTCCCCGTTCGAGGCGTTCGCCAGCAACATGCACAAGCTGGAAGGCGTATCCGGCGGGCGCGACATCGGCGTGGTGTTCAACCACCACCAGCCCGGCGGCGTGACCGTCCTCCCCGCCTCTGGCGACGTGGGCGCGCAATTCACCCCGGCCATCGGCTGGGCACAAGCCGTGCAATACCGCGCCACCGAACTCGGCCAGGCCGAGTATGCCGGGGCCGTCGCCCTGCCCCCCGCGGGCGCCGGCGCGACGGCCACCAACGGCTTCTGGGCCGCCCTGAACATCGCCGCCCCGCGCAAGCTGCCCTATATCATGCTGATCGAGGACAACCAGTACGCCCTCTCCGTCCCCTGGCGCTACCAGACCGCCGCGCCCTCGGTGGTCGACAACCTGCGCAACTTCCAGGGCCTGGCGATCCAATCGGTCGAAGGTGGCGACCTGCCCGCGCTCTATGCTGCGCTCCACAGCGCGATCACCAGCGCCCGGCACGACGGCGGCGCGCAACTGGTCCATGTCCGCGTGCCCCGGCTCACCGGCCACAACTGGCAAGACCCCGCCGCCTACAAGTCCGCCGAGGAAAAAGAGGCCGACACGCAGCGCGATCCGCTGGCCCGCCTGATCGCCTATTTGCAAGAGCAGCACGGCGTTCCGGCGGCCACCATCGAGGCGCTGCGCGAGCAAGCGGGCACAATTGCCCGCGCCGAGGCCGAGGCCGCCTGGACCAGCGGGCACGACCCCGTCGCCACCGATGCACTGACCCACCTCTTCGCCCCCGCTCGCCCGGTGCCCCCCACCCCGCCCGTCACCGAAGGCGCGCGCCTGACCATGCAGCAGGCGATTCGGCAGACGTTGGAAGACGAGATGAAGCACGACCCGACCATTCTCGTCTTTGGTGAGGATGTCGGCGCGTTCGGCGGCGTCCACCGCGTCACCGACGGCTTGCAGAACCGCTTCAGCGAAGCCCGCGTCTTCGATACCAGCCTGAACGAAGAGGGCATTATTGGCCGCTCCGCCGGGATGGCGATGAACGGCCTGCGCCCGGTGCCCGAAATCCAGTTCCGCAAGTATGCCGACCCGGCCCACGAGCAGATCACCGATGCGGGCAGCATCCGCTGGCGCACGCATGGCCGCTTCGGCGGGCCGATTGTGCTGCGGATTCCGGTCGGCTACCAACTGATGGGCGGCGACCCCTGGCACGCGGTCTGCGGCGAGGCCATGTTCGCCCACCTGCCCGGCTGGCAAATCGCCTACCCGTCGAGCGCGCTGGATGCCGTCGGCCTGCTCCGCACCGCCCTGCGCGGCGACGACCCGGTCGCCTTCCTCGAACACCGCCTGCTCTACCGCTACCGCGAGGCCAACGCCCCCTACCCCGGCCCCGACTATCAGGTGCCCTTCGGCCAGGCGCGCATGGTCCGCGAGGGCCGCGACGCTGTGATCATCTGCTGGGGCGAGAGCGTCTACCGCGCCCGCGAAGCCGCCGAAGCGCTCGCCGCCGAGGGCCACCAGACCGCCGTCCTCGACCTGCGGACCATCGTCCCCTGGGACCAGGAAGCCGTCTTCGAGGCCGTGCGCCGCTGCGGCAAGGTGCTGATCGTCCACGAAGACACCCGCACCTGCGGCTTCGGGGCCGAACTCGCCGCCCAGATCAGCGACCACGTCTTCGAGTATCTCGACGCCCCCATCCGCCGCATCGCCACCGACGACGTGCCCTCGCCCTGCCACGACACCCTCTTCGACGCGATCATGCCCACCACGGCGAAAATCCAGGCCGCGCTGACCGACCTGCTGCGGTACTAAAAAGGAGATCTGCCCGCAAAATAGACGTATCGCTTTTGCAATATAACTATATTTGTGGTACAGTAGGGTTCGCTACACACTATCCACCATTAATCATAGGAGGAATGATTTAGTGCGAACTACTGTGCGCCTGTTGCTGCCGATCAGCCTGATAGTCAACCTTGTCCTGATAGCTGGAGTGATCTTACCCCTGCATCCCCTCGCTGCGCAGGACGAGGTCCGCTACTTCCCCGAAACGGGACACACGCTAAGGGGTCGCTTTCTACAATACTGGAATGCCAACGGCAGCCTGGCCCAGCAGGGCTACCCATTGACAGAAGAGTTCAACGAGAAATCGACCCTGGATGGCAACACCTACACGGTCCAGTATTTTGAGCGGGCAGTGTTTGAATATCACCCGGAGAACGCGGGCACCGTCTATGAGGTGTTGATAACACAGTTGGGCAAGTATGAATTGGACCGCCGCTACCCCAACGGGAGCAACCCGGCAGCTCAGCGGGTGGCGGAGCCTCCCACCCCCAGCGCCCCAACAGCCACTGCCACCCCGGTGCCCAGTAGCGCAGCAGATTTCTGCCGCCAGGCTCCGGAGCTGGTGGGTCGCAGTACATACCTGTGCATGAGCAGTGAGGCGGGCGACTACATCGGTGGCGGACGGAACTATATGTTCACCGAGGATGAGGCGGTTTTTACCAGCAGGCTCGCTTATGATGGCGGAGTAGAAACATTCGTGCAGGAGTCAGATCAGCGGGATCTCACCTTTGCCCCGCCCAAGGGCAGCCAATTGCAAAAGGGTACTTATGAAGATGCCCAGCGCGCCCCTTTCCGCGAAGGCAAACATCCGGGCATCGATATCGGTGGGGCGGGACGCGGCTGCAACGAAATCACCGGACGCTTTACCATATTAGAGTTCAGCTATGACTACGCAACGGGCGCGATCCAGCACTTGGCCGTGGACTTTGAGCAACATTGTGAAGGAGGTGACCCGGCCCTCTACGGCCAACTCCGCTACCATGCAACGCTGGGTCCTGATGGGAAGCCCGTAGCGACCCCCAACCCTGCCGCTGTGCCGACGGCCACGCGCGTCGCGGTTGCTCCCCGCCCCGCTACTGCCTGCGCACAGGCATCCCAGTTGGCCGGGCAGAATACTTACCTGTGCATGAGCAGTGAGTCGGGCGACTATATCGGCGGGGGTCGCATTTGGATTGATACGCCGGCCAACGCTCCAATCAGCGCTAAGGGTCTGTAAATTTATAACCTTTCAGGCGGCCCATGCGCTGGGCACACCAGCCTGTGGTCGGATCGTATAATTCCATGTTGGGCAGATCGAATGCTTGTGAATATTCAGCCCCGCCCAGATTTCCGCGCTCACCGTGCCC
>JBBSEL010000077.1:0-9040 GCA_038239755.1 Chloroflexia bacterium
AAGAGGACTTCAGGGCAGCGCAGCGCTGTCCCGCTACCCCATTTGGCCCGGCTGGGCCTGCTGATCATCCTCCTTTCGTCCCTGTCGCTCACCCCCGTCCACGGGGCACCTCCGTCGCAACCGTTGGCCGCGCCGGGGGACGCCTTTGCCGACCCCGCGATCCGCACAGTGTGGCAACGCACCGATGCGCCGGTGGCGGCGGGGCAGGCTACCCGCTCCTGGGTCTGGGGACCCAGCCCGTTCTTTACCACCTACGAGCCGTTCAATGGCACCCCCAACGGGAACCGGCTGGTCCAATACTTTGACAAGGGGCGGCTAGAAGTCAACGACCCGGCGGGGGACCGGGGGTCGCCCTGGTTTGTGACCAGTGGCCTGCTGGTCAAAGAGATGGTGCTGGGGCGGTTGGAAACCGGGAACGAGGCGGGCGACGGCGAACAACGTGCCCCCGCGCAGATCCCGGTCAGCGGCGAAGATGTGGGGGCCGAAAGCGCCCCGCCCTATAGCGCCTTTGCCGGGCAATTCGGGCGGGTGCCCGCCGCGCCGGGTCGCGCCGTCAGTGCCCAGATCGACCGCCAGGGCGGCGTGACCACCCTGCCCGTCCCCCCGGCGGATGTGCATCTACTCGCTTATAACGAGGCCGGGGGCCATAACATTGCCGACGTGTTCTGGCGCTTCATGAACGCCAGCGGGCCGGTGTCCAGCGGCGGGCGGGTGACGCAGGGGCCCCTGTTCGACTGGGTCTATACGCTGGGGCTGCCGCTGACCGAGCCGCTGTGGACGCGGGCCAGCGTGGGTGGCACCGAACGTTGGGTGTTGGTGCAGTTGTTCGAGCGGCGCTTGCTGACCTACACCCCGACCAACGCCGAAGCCTGGCAGGTCGAAATGGCGAACGTCGGGCGGCACTACTTCGACTGGCGCTACGGGGCACCGACAGGCGACACGAAAAACGCCGACACCCGCACCCGCTATAATGTGCAGGTCCAGGTGAGCAGCAAGCGCGCCCTGACCGTGCGGGAAGAAGTGGCCTATGCCAACACGACGGCAACCCACCAACCGCTGGACGAATTGGTGCTGCGCACGATCTATCACCACTGGGCGGGCGCGTTCAATCTGACGAACGTCACCGTGGGGGGCGCGGCGGCAACCGGGCGCTGGCGCGACGACAGCAATCTCCACGTGGCCCTGCCCACGCCCCTGGCCTATGGGCAGACCGTCCACTTTACCCTGGAATTCACCATCCACCCGCAAACCTTCGGCGGGCGGCACGGCTACGACCCCAACACCGACCTGCTGAGCCTGGGCGACTGGCTGCCGAGCGTGGTGCCCTACGAGAACGGCGGCTGGCTCCAGTTCCCCTACGCCGATATTGGCGATCAGGGGATCAACGACACCGCGAATTACACCGTGCAGTTCGACACCGCCGACAACATGGTCATCGGCGGGACGGGCACAGCGACCACCCACACGGCCAAACGCTGGGTCTACGATGCGCCAGGGGTGCGCGATGTGGCCTACGTCCTATCCAGCCGCCTGCTCAACCCCTACAGCGACGGCAGCCTGACCCGCAAGGTGGGCAACACGACCATCCGGGGCTACTTCCTGCCCGCGCACCGCCAGTACGCCGGGCCGTTGCTCGATCTGGTCGCATCGGCGCTGCATTGGTATAGTGGGCGGCTCACGGCCTATCCCTACCACGATTTCGTGGTCAGCGAGATGGGCTATCCGACCGAAAAACAGTGGGACTATGCCCAGGAATACCCGCAAGCCTACCTGATCCCCACCCAGCGGGTGGTCAACGGGGTCACTCCCGGCACCTTCCCCTGGCTCACCCCGGTCCACGAGGTGGCCCACCAGTGGTTCTATAGCACGGTGGGCAACAACCAGTTGCAAGACCCCTGGCTGGACGAGGCGCTGGTCAGCTTCCTCAGCGCCGAATATACCCGCGCCCAACGGCCCGACCTCTATGCCACCGTCTGGCGCACGCTGATCGGGCCGGGGGTCGGGCGTCCGGTCAGTTCCAGCCTGTTCGCGGGCTACGGCACGGACGAAACGTCCTACTTCCGCACCACCTACGACCTGGGCACCGTGTTCGTGGGCGAGGTGTACAACACGATGGGCGCGGGGCCATTCTGGGCGGCGCTGACCGAGTACACCAACGAGTTCGCCGGGAAACGCGCCCACCCCGCCGACCTCTTACGCATCTGGCAGGCGCACAGCCCCAAGCCATTGGACACGATCTTTGACCGTTACCTGGCGTATCGGTAGGAGTATGCAGGACCCACAGACACCTGCAAATTGTCGTATCGCACCGCCCAAATCGGGGCAGTTGCCCGAAGGAGCTAATGTGCCGCAGGTACAGCTTGGCGAAGCCAGCATCTATTACGAGGATATCGGGAGCGGCCCGGCGATGCTGCTCCTGCACGGGATGATGGAGACGGGGCGCTGGCTGGCCCAGCAGGCGCTCGGCTTCAGCACCCACTACCGGGTGATCCTGCCCGACCTGCGCGGCTATGGCCGATCCGGTCCCCAGCCGCGCACGTTCCCACCCACGTTCTACCGGCGCGATGCCGACGATATGGCCGCGCTCCTGCTCCATCTGGGGGTGAGCGAGACGTGCATCTTCGCCACCGGCGATGGCGCGGAGGTAGCCTTGCTGCTGGCGATTACCCAACCCGCCCTGGTCCACAGCCTGGTGGTCGTGGACGTGACCGGGGCCTTGCCCGCCAGCTTGCTCGACATCCTACCCCAGATCGATAGTTGGGTGGATAATCCGGGGCCGGGCCAACTGGCCCAGCGCACCGGGGCGATCAGCGCCTATGGCCTCGACGGCACACGGGCGATGTGGGCGGGATGGAAGGCGGCGGTGCGCAGCATCATCGCGGCGGGGGGCAATATCAGCCTGGAGCAGGCCGGGGCGATCCGCTGCCCGGCGCTGATCCTCAATGGGGCCAACGACGATCTGAACACCCCGGCCATGAGCCAGGCGCTGGCCGCCGCTATCCCCAACAGCGAACTGCGGCTGGTGCCCAACACCGCGCAGCTCGTCTACGACAAGAACCTGCGCGGCTTCCACGAATTGATCACCACCTGGTTCCAGGCACACTAGCGCCCGGCGGCAAACCCTGGTAGAATAGCGGACGGTGAACACTACGTCCGCGTCTGCTATCGATCAGGGCAAGCACTCCCTCCGCTGGGCCGATGGGCTGGGCCTGCTGGCCCTGCTGGGGTTCGCCTGCGCGGTGGCCGCCCCGGTGTTCGCGGGCCGGGTGCCGGTAGCGATGGACGCGCTGGCGCTGTGGGGGCCGCAAGCGGCGACCGCCGCGCAACCCATCCACAACCCCGATCTGGCCGACTCGGCCCTCCTCTTCCTCCCCTGGCAGGTGTTCGAGCGGCGCAGCCTGGCCGGAGGCGAATGGCCGCTGTGGAACCCCGACACCTTCGCCGGGTACCCATTCCAGGGCAACCCACAAACCCAACTCTACTACCCGGTGATGTGGCTGCTGTGGCTGCTGCCGCTGGCCCAGGCGTTGCAGGTGGGCGAGATCGGGCACCTGTGGCTGGCCGGGGCAGGCATGTATGCGCTGGCGCGGGTGCTGGGCACCAGCCGCACCGGCAGCGTGCTGGCGGGCCTGACCTTCGCCGGGTGCGGCCAGTTCTATATGCTGCTGGTCTACCCCGGCCAGGCCTATATCTTCCCCTGGCTGCCGCTGGTCGTCGCCACCACCGAGATCGCCTGGCGACGGCGCTCGTGGGCCTGGGCTGCCGGGGCGGGCGGGCTGTTCGGTGTCCTCGCGCTGGCCGGGCATCTCCAGTGGTTCCTCTACAGCGCCATGTTCCTGACCGCCTGGTTGGCCGCGCATCTGGGATATGCCGCCTGGACCGCGTGGCGGCACCCTACCCCCGGCGACCGCCGTACCCTGGCCGGGCAGGCGGCGCGGGTCGGGGCGATCCTCGCCTGGGGACCCGCCCTGGCCGCCGTGCAACTCTTCCCCTTTATCGAGCTATCGCGCCTCTCGACCCGGCTGGGCGACACCGGTGGGCCAGTCGGCCCCGACGACCCGGCGCGCACGCTGCGGCTGCTGGGGCGGCAACTGCACCTGTTCGTGCCCCAGCTTTTTGGCAACTCAGTGGGGCACATCGGCAACCCGCTGGAGTTCAACAACTGCTGGTATGTGGGCCTTGCCCCGCTGGTGCTGGCCCTGATCGCATTGGGGGGGCGGCGTTCGCGGCGGGTGTGGCTGATCGGGGCACTGGGGCTGGCGGCGTTCGCGGCGGCGGCAGGGTTGCCGCTGTTCAACCGCATCCAGCAATTACCCGGCCTTCAGGCGCTCATCCCCCAGCGGATCGCCTACCTGTTCATGTTCTGTGTGGCGGCGCTGGTCGGGCTGGGGTTCGACACCTGGCTGGATCTGGCCCGGCGGCGGGTGGGCGTGGCCGCCGGAACCGGGGCGGCGCTGGTCCTGGCAGCGGCGGGCATCATCTATTTGCTGGCCGACCGACACGCGCAGAGTGCCAGTAACCCCGCACTCTACGCCTTGCAGACCGATGCCTTCCGCCAGGCCGCGCTGATCGCCGGGGGGCTGCTGGGGTGGGGGCTGGCGACGCTGGCCCTGCGCGGGGATCGCCGCCGCTGGGGGCGGGCGGTGCTGGCCGGGGGATTGCTCGGCCTCACCGGGGTCGATCTGCTCACCTACGCCCCCGACTACAATACCTACGTCACCCCCGCCGCGCTCCAGCCGCAGGCCGCCGCCGCCGACCTCATGCGTGACGGCGCGGGCGGCGGGCGGATGATGGCCCCCGATGCCCCCGGCATCATGTTCCCGCCCAGCGAGGCGATCCTGTACGGCCTCCACGATGTGCAGGGCTACGACTCGCTCCACCTGGCCCGCTATGAGGCGTATTGGGCGGCAGCGGAGCCAACATTGGGCGGGGGCACGGCAGCCAATTACTTCAACGTGATGCTGCGCCCGCAAAACTACACCAGCACCCTGGCCGACCTGCTCAACGTCACGTATGTCACCACCTGGGCACCCCTGGCATCGCCCCCGGCCAAGCTGGACCCCCTCACCAGCGGGGGCGGGGTGACGGTCTACCGCAACCGGGACGCGCTGCCACGGGCCTTCGTCGTCGGCGGGACCGAGGTGCTGGCGTCAGCGATGATCCCGGCCCGCCTCGCCGCGCCCGGCTTCGACCCACACCAGACGGTGCTGCTGGAGCAAGCACCCCCGGCGGGCTTCCCCGCCCCGCCGAGCGACCCCACCCCACCCGGCACGGCCACGATCACCGGCTACCACAACCTGCGCGTGGACCTGACGGCGCAGATGACCCGCCCTGGCTGGCTGGTCCTGGGCGACGTGAACTATCCCGGCTGGACCGTGACGGTGGACGGGCAGCCCGCGCCGCTCTACACCGCCTACTCGATCCTGCGTGCTGTGCCGCTGGGGGCGGGCACGCACACGATCCGGTTCGCCTTCCAACCGCTATCGGTCGTGCTGGGCGCGTTGGTCAGTGGCGGCGCGCTTTTACTAGTGGGGATCGTGATCGGCGGAGCAGCAGTGCGCCGTCGTCGGGCCGGGTCGCGCCTTACAGAGGCTGGAGGAATAAGATGAGCGACGATCAACCACGGCCCCGCCCGGTGCGGGTGGCGGTATCCGGCGCGGGAGTGTGCGACGCGGCCACGGCGGCGCTGGCCGAGGAGGTGGGCGAACGGCTGGCGCGGGCCGGGGCGGTAGTCCTCACCGGCGGGCGCGGCGGGGTGATGGCGGCAGCCAGCCGGGGGGCACAGCGGGCAGGCGGCCTGACAGTCGGGATCTTGCCCGGCCTGGACCCCGCCGAGGCCAACCCCTACGTCCAGATCCCGATCTCGACCGGCCTGGGGCATGGGCGCAACCTGATCGTGGCTGCCGGGGCGCAGGTGGTGATCGCCATCGCCGGGGAGGCGGGCACCCTCTCCGAGATCGCCCTGGCGCTCAAGGTGGGCCGCCCCGTGGTCGGCCTCCAGACGTGGCCCCTGGCCCACCCCGATCATCCTCTCCCGCTGTTTCACGAAGCCACCACCGCTGAAGCCGCCGTGCGCCTCGCCCTGGCATTGGCCGAGGACTGAGGACTGAGGGCTGAGGTACGAGGTACGAGGTTTGCATATAAAGACTGACGACTGACGACCGCTAGAAGCCGCGCAACCAGGAAAGCGCCGGATCGTTTATGAATCACGACCGGTCTGTGCCGATCGCTGATGCCCGATTGCTGATTTTATGCCCGTCTGCCACTTGACCAGTTATGGGTAGGCAGGTATAATTCAGGATGAAGGTTGGCTCTCTTGGCGAGCGGGCCGGAAATGGCGTAAAGCCTCCCGCGGAGGGCGAAATCTTGTACGAATTGCAGATGGATTCCGACGCCGATGCGCTCCTGCAAGAGGCGTTAGATTTATTGCTGCGTGGGGACGCTGTGGGGGCCGTGGATCGGGCCTATGCGGTGCAGCATCAGGCGGCCAACACCGGCCAGGAAATCTACAATGGCTGGGCCTTGTGGATGTTGGGCCTCTCCCATATTTACCTCAACAACAGCGAACAGGCCCGGAATTACCTCGACCAGGCCAATGTCGTGGCCCTCTCCACCCAGCAATCCCCGCTGGCGATGGCGGTCTACCTGGCCCAACAACTGATCAACTCCTACCAGCAGCAAAGCCAGTTCCGCCAGTATGTGACCCAACTCCTGCGCCAACTGGACGATCAGGAAGCCAAGCTCACCCAGCAGTTCCGCGCGATGCTGAAGCTGGCGACCGACACCTGGATCGGCATCCAGCCGCTCAATACGACCCTGCCCGCGCTGGAAGGGGCAACCACGCCGTTCGCGGCGGCGTTGCCCGGTCCCGCCGAATCGCGCACCCCGCACCTGCCCCCGTTGGAGATCCGCTGCCTCGGCCCGTTCCAGGTCTACCAGGCCGGGCAAGAGCTGAAGATGCGCCAGAGCAAAAAGTCGCTTGACATCTTCAAGTATCTGCTGGCCCACCGCGAGCGCCCGGTGTCGAAAGACACCTTGATGCACCTCCTCTGGCCGGAGGTGGAGGCCAGCAAGGGGACGCACCGGCTCCACCTGGCGATTTCGGGCTTGCGGGCCATGCTCAACCCCCGCGAACAGGAAACGGTCGATTACATCCTCTTCCGCGAAGATGCCTACCTGATCAACCCGCTCGCCTCGGTCAAGGTGGACATGGAAATTTTCTTCGCCCAGTACAAGCAGGGGATGGACCTGGTGAAGGCGGGGCGCAAAGCCGAAGCATTGACCGCCTTTGAAGCCGCAGTCGCGCTCTACCGCGACGACTACCTGATCGAGAACCTCTACGACGACTGGACAAACACGACGCGCCAGCACCTGCGCCAGATGTACATGACCATCCTGGCCCAGATGTGCGCGGCGTACCTGCGCCTGAGCCGCGACCACGATTGTGAAGTGGTGGCGCGGCGGATGTTGGCCCACGACAGTTGCAGCGAAGAGGGCCACCGCTTCCTGATGCTCGTCTACAGCCGGTCGGGGCAGCGCACCCAGGCTCTGCGCCAGTACCAGCTCTACACCGACACCCTGCGCAAAGAGCTGGATGCCGACCCGTCGCCCGTGCTCAACGATCTCTACCGCGAGATCGCCAGTTTGGGGGAGTAATTTCGCAAATTGGGGTAAAAGAGAGAGCGTATAGAGAACCCATAGAGAACAGAGAGAGCGGCGTCTGCTATCCTTACGGTGTAGCAGACGCCGTTTCTTGTTGGCTACGGTTGTACACTGCTCATCGGGGATGTTGGCACCGGCCTAAACCGCCGGATTCCCCAAACTAAACGGTAAGTATGAGCCGTCGTTGGCCGCCGGTTTTTACACGCGCCGTTTACGCTCTGGTTCAGGAGCCTCCGAGGTTGGCATCCAGATGAGGCTCCGGACCGAGGGTGTTGGTTGGCACAACCCCTCTTCCCTTTCTCTAACGAAGTTGGCATTAAAAGGTCGCAGCATACGTGCTGTGACCTTTTTGTTGTGCGCTGCGCCCAGCCTCCAACAACGGTGAAAAGCCGCAGCCCTGGGCCAAGGGCCAGGGCTGCGGGGTAGGTGTCGAAGGTTGGGCGTTTATTTGTCCGTCAGCGTCACCCGGAGATTATCAATCCCGGCCATCTGCTTTTCCTTCGTCTCGTCCAGGTTCAGTATGCCCACCGCCACTACCGGATTGTTGAGGGCGAGCACTGCCTGATACTGGTAATATTGCCAGTAGCGGGTGAGTACCGGGCCAACCTTTTGGAAGCCGCCGATGCCGTTCGGCTTGATGCTGCCGCTGTAGACGATGATCGCACAGCGCGCGCAGTTACTCAGGTCTCGCGCGATAAATTCAACATTCACCAGGACCCTGTTCGCTTTGAATTGGGTCAGCATGGCTACGAACAGCGCGCCGCGATTGTTAAACAGTTGGGCGCACCGGTTGTCCAGCCCGTCGCCTTGATAACAATTGGTGTTGAGCGTCAGCGTTTGGCTTTCTACAGTAGTGTCCGGAGGGTATGCGATGGGCTGGAACGGCTTCACGCTCTCGTTGAAGGTAAAAAAGTATTCGACCGTGGCAGCCACCGCGGGCTGCACCGTGCTGAACATCACCCCGGCGATAGTGAGTACCAGCAGTAGCGTTGTCATGCGCTTCATAGGATCCTCCTTAGTTTGTGTCCTGGAGTTTGTCCTGGGGTCATCACCCGGCGTGGGCCGGGTTGCCCTCGCTACCTACGGCGGAACATCGTAGCGGGGGTAGATAGAGACAACATCACCAGCGGGCAGTCCTTGATCGCGATGAGCTTATCCCCCTACACTTCTTGCTGCCGCCCCCCCTAAATTCGGAGCAACACCAGGCCGCAT
The DNA here is from genome assembly GCA_038239755.1 of Chloroflexia bacterium. Classification (GTDB taxonomy): domain Bacteria; phylum Chloroflexota; class Chloroflexia; order QHBQ01; family JAICKM01; genus JBBSAN01. Next base: position 8,875 of record JBBSEL010000077.1, read on the forward strand.
GACGGGTAGCGACCTGGCGTGCTCTTAACCTGTTTATATTATGCATCGAGATTATCTATAAAGAGTGTCACAAAAAGTGTCACAAACGGGCGCGTCTGGTTTGACCGAGGCACGCCTGTAAAGGGCGCGCGACAGGCCACAGCCTTGATCCGCGGATCAAGGCTGT
>JBBSEL010000078.1:0-8999 GCA_038239755.1 Chloroflexia bacterium
CGTCATCGAGGATGGCGATCAGTGAGACCGCACCCAGGCCATGGGTGATGTTCCAGCCCTGGGCGGCGTGGATCGTGTTCAGGTGCTGCTGCCGGGAGACCAACGGGTCGTTCACCACGTCGGTGGGCTGGTTGGTGGCCGATCCGGGGGCGGCCCCCTTCGTGGCCCCGGCGGTGGGGTCGCCCATGGCGTGCACAATGCCGTTCAGGCCAGCGGACTGGACCGCCCCATCGGCGCGTAGCTTGCTGACCAACGGGGCGGCATCGCCCGTCGGCACCGTGGCGACGAAGGCGGACGTCCCATAGATGCGATGGGCCAGCCGCAAGCCGTAGGCGGTCAAAAAGGCCGTTTCCTGAGCGGCGGTCGTGCCCGCCTGGAGGCGCACGATCACCTCGTTGGGGACATACTGATCGGTCGGCGTAATCGGCGACGGTACGCCCCGGTAGACCGCCGGGAGTTGCGCCGGTTGATAGCCAGGCGCGGGGCGGAAGGTGCCATCGGGCAGCATCACGCTAAAGGGCACGTCGGCCACCGGGGCGGCGCTAAGACCGCCCCGCCCATCGAGCAGACTAACCAGGAGCAACAGGGAAAGCAGCCGGGTCACCAGAATCATACGGTTCATTTCTATCCCTCCTTAGCTGATGAAAAGCTTTGTGCGGGGGTACCGCAGTAACACAACCGTGCATCTGGACCCCTCATCGCCAGTCGGGCTGGCAGTCTGTACCGGGTCCATCACACGCTTGCTGCTATTGTAGGAAAAGGAGGGGGAAATTCGTTTGGTTTTGTTTGGGTCCGTTTGCCGGAAGAGCGGGTAGGACGCAATTGGCCCGGTACACAGGAGTGTACCGGGCCTGATGGAGGGGCAGTGCGGGGGACCAGGGAGGCGTGGCCCGGTTCAGGCAGAGGGCGGGGACCCCATGACAGACTCGGGCGAGGGGGCGCTCTGCATCGTCATCATCTGGTCGGCAACCAGGAGGCTCGCGGCGCAGGCCGTGTCCAACGGCCATGCCGCGCCGACCGCCTGCGCTGTTTCATAGGCCGCCGGGCCGAGCACCGCCCGCAACCGCTCCTGGGTCTGGTCATAGATCTGGCGCTCAACAAGATTCAGCCCGTCCGATCCTGACGCGCCGAGCACGCTGACCGTGGCTCCGCAGAGCCGGGCCGCCTCCTCGGGCCGAGCCAGCCGGGCAGCGATAGACGCCAGCCCCAGGAATCCCTGAGTGAGGACCCCCTTGAATCCTCGGTCCTGGGTGATCCGGATACTTTCCGCAAAATGGGTCGCGGCCACCCCCAGCGCCCCGCTCGCGAGCGCAATGTAGCCCAGATAGGCCAGCGCGTTGGCCGCCGCCGCGCTATTGTTCAGGCTCCGATACAAGGTAAGGCTTTCGGCACACTGGGCACGGGCCATGGCATAATCGCCGAGCGCCAGGGCCGCATAGCCCACATTGATCAAGCAGGTGGCAATCGCGCCCACGTTGCCCATTTCTCGATAGATCGGCAAGCTTTCGCTGTACAGGGCGTGCGCCCGAGCACTATCGCCCTGTTGCTGGACCAGCCCGGCCAACCGCAGGAGAGTCATCGCCAGCCCAGGACGATCATTGTGTTCCTGGCACAGGGCCAGACTCTTTGTGAAGTAGTGTTCCGCCTGAGTATGATCGCCAGCATCGAGGGCCAGACTGCCCAGGTTATTAAGAGTGATCACCATCGCGTGGTCATCGCCCAGCATGCGGTACAGGGTGAGACTGGCTTCATAGTGCTGGCGGGCCAGCGCCGTTTCCGACCGCGCCCAATTGAGCCAGCCCAGGCCTTCCGTAACCCGGGCGCGCAGGGCCGGGGGGCCGTCGGCACCATGCTCCAGGATCGCTTCTAACCAGCGACAGCCCTCGCTCCAGTGGCTCCGGATCATCCAGAAGCCCCACAACGCTGCCCCCAGGTGCAGCGCGGGGGTGGGGTCCGGCTGCGCCAGCGCCCAGCCGAGGGCAGTGCGGATGTTGGGGTGCTCCATTTCGAGCAGGTCTAACCAGATCGCCTGGCGCGGTCCCCGCACCTCGGCGTCGGCCCGATCGACTAGGGTCAGGTAATAGGTGCCATGGCGGCGGTTCTGCACGTCCTGCTCACCCTGGGCTGCCGCGCGTTCCCCTGCATAGACCCGGATCGTTTCGAGCAACGTATAGTAAGGATCCTGGCTCGCTGTCGCATGAACCACCAGCGATTTCTCAATCAAGGCGATCAGCCGGGTCACTAGCTGGGTAGTGACCCGGCCTGTCAGTCCGGCCACGGCGGCCACCGCCTCCAAGGTGAACGGCCCGGTGAACACCCCCAACTGCCGGAACAGCCGTTGCTCGGCGGGCGTGAGTAGGGCATAGCTCCAATCGAGCGCGCCCTGGAGCGATTGGTGCCGCAGGCTGGCGGTGCGGTTCCCACCGCTCAGCAGCCGGAACCGGTCACCCAGCAACGCCTGGATCTGGGTGATCGACAAGGCGCGCAAGCGCGTGGCCGCCAGCTCCAAGGCGAGCGGCAGCCCATCGAGTTGCACGCATACCGCCTGCACTGCGGCGGCGTTGTCCGGGGTCAGGGTAAAGCCGGGCACCGTCGCCGCCGCGCGGTCGAGAAAGAGCTGGACGGCCTCGGCCTGCTGGAGCGCCGCCATGTCCACCCGATCTCTGCTGGCTGGCACGGCCAGGGGCGGCACCAATCGGACGACCTCGCCCAAAATATTCAGAGGCTCGCGGCTGGTCGCCAGCACATGCAAATAGGGAGCACCCTCCAGCAACTGGTGAACCAGGGTTGCCAGCGGATCGATCAGATGCTCACAGTTATCCAGGATCAGTACCAGGGCGCGGGCATGCAAGAATTGGGCGAGGCTGGTAGCCAGCGCCTGACCGGCCTGTTCCCGCACCCCCAGTGCTTGGGCGAGGGTAGGTACCAGAAGATTGGGGTCATTCACGGCGGCCAACTCGACCAGCCAGACTCCATCCTGCGTACTCGGCAGTAGTTCCATACCAACAGTCAGCGCCAGGCGCGTCTTGCCGCACCCGCCGGGACCAGTCAGGGTAACCAGGCGCTGCTGGGCCACCAGATTAGTCACCTCATCCAGAAGTGATTTGCGCCCGATAAAACGGCTCACCGGGTACGGCAGGTTGTGGAGCCGTGGCGGGGGCGGCGCGGGAGTGGGGCGCGGCGTGAGGCGGTCCAGGGGAGGGGCTTGCCACTCGGCCTGGCTGAACGACGGGCAGTCAAGCAGCGTGAGCAACTCGTCGGCTTCAGCCTGTGTAGTAATGGCCTCCCAGTCAGCCAGTGTACTGACGATTGCCCGGACGTCCCGCTCGCTCAGGTGCGTTTTGTCCTGCCGACTGCCGGTCAAGCGGGTGCAAAGCTCTTGCGCGCTTAGGCCAATAGCGGCGGCCAGGTCGCTTTGGCGGGGGGTGCGGTTGTCGTCATAGGGTCGGCAGGCGCGACGGAGCGCGGTGACACGCATGTGGAATTTCTCCAAGCGATCGAGCGGAAGACTGCGCGCAAGATCCGACATAGGATCGTTCCTTTCACCTTTGATGCCCCTCCCCGGGGCGGGCCAATACAGCAGACTCGTCAATCCCTCTGAGATTGTAGACCAGCCTTCGGGCGATGTCAATTTTTGCCTACGCAAATCGCGCAACCAGGTCGCATTTGCCGCCCACGTTACCATACCAAGTTAAACGCGGCGGCATAAATAGCCCGCTGCACCCGCCAAAATACCAAGGCCGGGCGGGTGGTAGATCCCATGGCTGCCGGCCTGCATTTTCGGAGAAGGAGACGTTCGCATGCTTGCTCTATAATAGCTGACGTGCTACCGGGTGAGGTTGTTCCTAACCTTTGCTCTCTGGGGTAGGCAAGGCACGATATTCAGCTACGCTTGCGGCTGCGATCCCGCGGTTGCCCATTATGGGAAGTGCTGGGGTGCGGCTGGGGATATCGCCACCGAGGGTATGTAATGTGCGGCAAGCTTATCTGTGTGCATCGGCGTGCTATGCTGTCTCGCGCTGGTCGTCATGGATGATGCCACCCATCCCGTCGCGGCAGTTCACTGGGCCGTCTCTATCACTACTAGCGATGAGTATAGGGCAGCGCTGCTACAGGACCGCAAAGCACCCGGCTGCATATCCTTCCGCAGCCCGAGCCTGCTAACTATTATCCTATGTCAGTGGTACGACCAGGCGGACCTGCTGCTCTTTACTCTCCACCAGCCGCGCCGAGTCGACGTAGCCAGCGTCCACCAGATGCTCCGCCGGTAATAATTCCCGCGCAGCAAGCGCTTGATGGATTGGGCCCAGCGTTGCCTCAGAGGTGCAACAGCCGTCTGCTCAGTTCGAAGCCGCGGCTACAGGTAAAGTGAGCCAGCACTCCCGTCGGACGTGACAGCCCTGAATGAATCCAGCTATCACCAGCGCCACTTGCTATTAGGTTCTACGGGGCGCGAAACTTATTCTCCGCCGTATGACAAGTACGGCCTCCAGTCGGAGTAGAAGCCACTATATACGCGACGCTTGCCTCTTGCTGCAGCACAGATTGACACCCAGGGTTCGCCGGAGGTATACTGATTCCTATGCAACCACTATTGGCCCGCATCACGATTGATCCTGCGATTTGTCATGGCAAGCCGTGTATTCGGGGGCTCCGCTATCCGGTGGAAACGATCCTGGAACTCCTCAGTGCCGGGATGACGACCGACGAACTGCTCGCGGATTACCCCGATTTAGAGCGGGAGGATATTCTCGCGGTCCTCAGTTTTGCCGCTGAACTCAGTCGGGTGAAGCGCCTCGATCTCGTCACTTTATGAATTTCCTGGTGGACGCGCAACTCCCGCGCCGGTTAGTTCTGCTCTTATAGCAAGGGGGTGCGGACGCCATCCATACGCTGGATTTACCGCACGGCAATCGGACACCCGATGCCGAGATTAACACCATAGCTGAGCACGAGCAGCGGGTAGTTATTACCAAAGATGCGGATTTTGTAAACTCGTTCCTCGCGCAGGGGCAGCCGTCCAAACTGCTCCTGATCTCCACCGGCAATATCACCAACGCGGAACTGCTGACCTTCTTCACCACCTATCTGCCCCAGATCAGCCACGAATTGGAAGGCCATGACTATCTGGAACTGAGCCGTATTGCCTTGATTATTCATCACTGATGCCAAGTCCTGGGATGGAGTGCTCTCTCCCACGGTGGTGGCTCAGGCGATACATAGATCACCACGGGATCTGGCACTGGCCTGTTCAGCAGACTAGGGCAACAACGCTGAAAGTTGAATGCACATGTTCGTATCTATACAGCCAAATCTACAGCCAAACCCATAGACAACCGTAGATTATATAGACGAAATCAGAAGAAAAAGAGCTGATTCAGGCACAGAATGGACGAGGGTAGACGCCCATAGACGGTTTGCCGGGGACTGAAAATCGCATGGTCATCAGTTCAAATCTGATCCTGAGCACCAAAATACAGCTAATATCAGCACAAAAATCGGCCTTGATAGTAATTATCAGGGCCGGTTTTTACGCCTTCTACAACCAAGCCGATAGACGCTGGTGGAAGTTGTATTTGAACTAAACAAACCTTGCATAAACTATACTCGTGTATAGAGCGTTAGATGGGTATGATGATTTAGCTAACCGTCCATAGAATGTTATCTGATAGAGGATTGTAGGATCGTCCTGCATCTGCGAATTCCGGACTGCTTTGTTGCTATAAGCCCCATTAGGCGCTGCTGCAAACGCTGTTTTGTACGTATTGCTAGTCACCTCCGATGGAACGAATGGGTGGCCTCCGATTTTCATCATATCCGCTTCGGCCCCGCTATATAGCGCGTAACTTGTCGCTGAAAACTTGCGCGCCACCTCCCTATCCGATAGTGTGATAGAATAGATCCCGATCCAGGAGCACAATGGGGACTTCAGTGGAGGGTGGTCGATGGATGGAGAGCACGCGAGCGGGCGAGCCGAACAGATGCGGCTGGCGGCGGATGGCCCCGCCTGGCAACGCTGGGGACCGTACCTGAGCGAGCGCGCCTGGGGCACGGTGCGCGAAGATTACAGCCCCGATGGCAGCGCCTGGGACTACTTCTCGCATGACCAGGCCCGCGCCCGCGCCTACCGCTGGAACGAAGATGGCCTGGCGGGCATCAGCGACGACAAGGGGCGACTCTGCTTTGCCCTGGCGCTGTGGAATGGGCACGATCCCATACTCAAGGAGCGGCTGTTCGGCCTGACCGGGCGCGAGGGCAACCACGGCGAGGACGTGAAAGAGGCCTACTTCTACCTCGACAGCACTCCAACCCACAGCTATATGCGGATGCTGTACAAATATCCCCAGGTGGCCTTCCCCTACGGCAGGCTGGTGGAAGAAAACGCCCGCCGCAGCCGCCAGGACCCGGAATTCGAGTTACTGGACACAGGCGTGTTCGACCGCGACCGCTACTGCGATGTGGTCATGGAGTACGCGAAGGCCCACCCTGATGACATTCTGATCCGCATCACTGTGGTGAATCGCGGGCCGGACCCTGCCCCGCTGTGGGTGCTGCCCACGCTCTGGTTCCGCAACACCTGGGCCTGGGGCGGGACGGAGCCGCTACCGAGCCTCCAGGCCCAGGCCGGGCCGGGGCCGCAGATCGCCGCCCACCACGCTGTCATGGGCGACTATGATCTGTATTGTGAGAACGCGGACGCGCTGCTGTTCACCAATAACGACACCAACCTCCAACGCCTCTACGGCACGCCAAACCCTCACCCGTATGTCAAAGACGCCTTCCACGCCTATGTGGTGGACGGCGACCGGGCAGCAGTCAACCCCCGGCAGACGGGCACGAAAGCCGCCGCGCTCTACCACCGGACGATCCTGCCGGGGGCAAGCTGGACTCTGCACCTGCGGCTGACCCGGCGCGCCACCCCTCTCACCGAAGGGGAGCGCGCCCCGTTCGCGGATTTTGAAGGGGTGTTCGCCGCGCGGCAACACGAGGCCGACGCGTTCTACACCGCGCTGGCCCCGCCGGAGATGGACGACGACCAGCGCCGGGTGCAGCGCCAGGCGCTGGCCGGGATGCTGTGGAGCAAGCAGTTTTACCACTATGTCGTGGATCGCTGGCTGAAGGGCGACCTGGTCCAGCCCCCGCCGCCACCGCAACGGCTGACCGGACGCAACCGCGAGTGGCAGCACCTCTACAACGAGCGGGTCATGTCGATGCCTGACAAGTGGGAGTATCCCTGGTATGCCGCCTGGGACCTGGCCTTCCACTGCATTCCCTTCGCGCTGGTGGACCCCGCCTTCGCCAAGAGCCAGCTAGAACTGCTGCTGCGCGAATGGTACATGCACCCCAACGGGCAGATCCCGGCCTACGAGTGGGCCTTCGGCGACGTGAACCCGCCGGTGTTCGCCTGGGCCGCTTGGCGGGTCTACAAGATGGACCAGCGCCAGCGCGGGCGGGGCGACCGAGCGTTTTTAGAGCGCGTCTTCCACAAGCTGCTGCTCAACTTCACCTGGTGGGTCAACCGCAAGGACGCGGAGGGCCTCAATGTCTTCCAGGGCGGTTTCCTCGGCCTGGACAATATCGGCGTGTTCGACCGCAGCGCGCCGCTCCCGACCGGTGGCTACCTGGAGCAGAGCGACGGCACCAGTTGGATGGGCATGTTCAGCCTGAACATGATGACCATGGCGCTGGAGCTGGCACTGGGTAACCCGGTCTACGAAGATATCGCCCTCAAATTCTTCGAGCACTTCCTGGCGATCGCCAAAGCCATGAACAACATCGGTGGCGAAGGCATCGACCTCTGGGACCGCGAGGACGAGTTCTTCTACGATGTGCTGCATTTGCCGGACGACTCGCATCTGACCCTGCGGGTGCGCTCGCTGGTCGGCCTCATCCCGCTGTGCGCGGTGGAGACGATTGAACCGCATGTGCTCGCCGCGCTGCCCACCTTCAAGGGCCACCTCGAATGGTTCCTGACCAACCGGCCCGACCTGACCCGGCTGGTGTCACACTGGGCGCAGCCGGGTACCGGAGCGCGCCGCCTGATGGCCCTGGTGCGCGGGCACCGTATGAAGCGCCTGCTGGCCCGCCTGCTCGACCCCGCCGAATTCCTCAGCGAGTACGGCGTGCGCTCGTTGAGCAAGTACCATGACGCCCATCCCTACATCCTCCACGTCAACGGCAGCGCCCACACCGTGGCTTATGAACCGGCGGAGTCGCGCAGCGGGCTGTTTGGCGGCAACTCCAACTGGCGCGGGCCGATCTGGTTCCCGATCAATTACCTGCTGATCGAGTCGCTCCAGAAGTTCCACCATTACTACGGCGACGATTTCAAGGTCGAGTGTCCCACCGGGTCGGGGCGCTACCGCACGCTGCACGAAGTGGCCGACGAGCTATCCCGACGCCTGGTCCGGCTGTTCACGCGCAACGAAGCGGGCCGCCGACCCTTCAACGGCCCCCACCCGTTACTCCAGCAGAATCCACACTGGCGCGATTATGTCCTGTTCCACGAGTTCTTCCACGGCGATAGCGGCGTGGGCCTCGGCGCGAGCCACCAGACCGGCTGGACCGGTCTCGTCGCCGAGCTGATCCAGCAGCAGGCCGAGCACCACCACGGCCATGCGGCGGGGATCGCCAGCAGCGAGCCGCCCGGCATCCCGCCGCGGGAACAGATGGAGCGCCGCTAGCCAGCGCACGATGTTTTGGCCGGAAACCCCTGCTACCGATCAGCTGAACGGCCTACTCCGCCATCCACTTCGCCGCCATACTGTCGCTGTCCACTGCAAGCCGCAAAGGCCGTAACTGCTCAAGCGAGCAGGGGCCGACGGCGCGGTAGTGCCCCAACAGGTTGTTGAATTTGGGTAACTACTCAGGCCAAGCTGAGTGGAAGCATAGGGGAACCACGAAATGCTTGTACCAGTGCCGCTAGCACCGGTTGCCCCTGCTTGCGCAACGTCGAGATGTAGCTGCGGATCACACAGAATGCTGCCGCTCCGCTCGCC
>JBBSEL010000079.1:0-8983 GCA_038239755.1 Chloroflexia bacterium
CCTCAGTCCTCAGTCCTCAAACCTCGTCTACAGGCCGTTGTTCCAAACCACCGTGCCGCCGAGGAAGGTGGCGACGACGCGGGTGGCGGGGAGGTCGGCGGGGGGAGCGGTGAAGATGTTTTCGCTGAGGACGACGAGATCGGCCAGCTTGCCGGGGGTGAGTGAGCCTTTGATCGCCTCTTCCCCGGCGGCGAAGGCGGCGCCCTGGGTGTAGGCGTAGACCGCCTCGTCTACCGACAGCCGTTCGTTGGGGTGCCAGCCGCCGGGGGGGTGCCCGGTCACATCCTGGCGGGCGATGGCGGCGTAGATGCCCAGCAGCGGATCGAACGTCTCCACCGGGCAATCGGAGCCGAAGGCCAGCCGCGCCCCGTGGTTGCGCAAGCTCTGCCAGGCGTAGGTACCGTGGGCGGCGCGCGCCCCCAGCCAGCGGTCGGCAATTTCCATGTCGGCGGTGCAGTGGATCGGCTGCATCGAGGCGATCACGCCGTATTCGGCAAAGCGGCCATAGTCGGTGGGGTTCAAGTGCTGGGCATGTTCGATGCGGTGGCGCAGCGCCCAGCGGGTGTAGCCGTCGCCGTGCAGGCCGGGCAGGTGGGGTTCGTTCGCCCGCCCCTGTGCGAACGCATCCAGCACGCGACGGTTGGCGGCATCCCCGATAGCGTGGACGGCGACGGCGATCCCGGCCTGCCCGGCGCGGCGGATGGCGTCTTCCAGTTCGGCCTGGGGGATGGTGCCCACGCCCCGGTCGGTAGTGCCCTCGAACGGCTCCAGCATTTCGGCGGTGAGCGAGCCGAGGCTGCCGTCGCTGAAAATCTTCACCGGGCCGGTTCGCAGGAGGTTGCTGCCGTCGCCGCTCTTGCGCCCGGCGGCGATGGCCGCGTCCAGTTCAGGATAGGCGATCAGGTGGAGGACGCGTATACCCAGCGCGCCCGCCGCTTCCAGGTCGGCAAAAGCGCGGTAGGACTGGGCATCTTCGCAGTTGTGGAAGCCAGTCAGCCCGGCCTGCTGGGCCTTGGCGATGGCGAGGCGCAGGGTGTCGAGCCACGCTTCCGGGTCGTCCTGCTCCTCCAGCACCCGCGAAACGAGGTCTTCCGCCGACTCCTCGAAGAAGATCCCGCTGGGATCGCCGTTCGCGTCACGGCCAACGCGCCCGCCCGCCGGGTCGGGGGTGTCGCGGGTGACGCCTGCCCGCGCCAGCGCCAGCGAGTTGACCCAGATGCTGTGCCCGTCTTTGCGGCTGAGCAGGACGGGATGCTGTGGGGTCACCCGGTCCAGGTCGGCGCGGGTGGGGAAATCGGTGCCCCAGCGGTTGTGGTCCCAGCCATGGCCGCGCACCCAGGTGCCGGGGGCCTGGGTGGCCGCCCGCTCCCCAATCAGGCGCAGCGCCTCGTCCAGGCTGTTGACCCCCTCCAGATTCACCCGGCGCAGCCCGGCGGCATACCAGGTGAAATGGATATGCGAGTCGATCAGGCCGGGGATGACCGTGCGGCCCCCGGCATCGATCACCGTGGTGGCGGTGTCGGCGCGTTCGGCCATCGCGTCGCGGTTGCCCACGGCGACGATGCGGTCGCCCTGCCAGACAAGGGCTTCGGCCTGGGGTTGGGTCGGGTCCATCGTATAGATGCGGGCGTTGGTCAGCAGGGTCACAGGGGCGTTGTTGGGGATCGGGTCCATCGGCGGGGGTCCTCCTGGCGGCATGGGGTGGCGGCGCGATCAGGCCGCCCCCGGCCAGTATAGAAGGCGGGGCGGGGTGCTGTCAACATGATAAGGCGGAGCGCCGGGAAATAGCAGATCGCCCGCCGAGGCATCACAATGATGCCTCGGCGGGCGATGGATAGCGCGAGGGGCGGGGTTTAGGCCGCCGGGTGGACGTGGGCCGGTTGCGGCGGGTAGCGGAGCGGGCCGTCGTCGTAATAAGCCGGGTCGGTCAGCAGCTTGAGATTGATCTCGCTGACGATCAGGCGGGCGTTGCGGCTGGTGCTGCGGGCCGTCCGGCGGGCGTCGTCCCCTTGCGCCGCGTTGGGGGCCTCGTGGGCGATCAGGGCCGCCACCAGGTCATCGGCATGGTTGATCAGCCCGATATAGATTGCACCCTCGGCCCCCTGCTGGATCTGGGCCGAGAGAGTCTGCTCCAGATAGGCCCGGAGGGGAGCCATATCGGTGTCCGCGATGGCGCGCGCCCTCGCCTCAAAATAACGTTGCATTCCCGCTAAGAGTCGTGCGCGGTCAATGGTGGAGTAAAACGGTACCTGCTGTTGGGCAAAGGCTCCGAGGTCTCCGGCCAACACAGCGCTGTGGGCGGTGATGCTCGCGGCGAGCCAGTCTGCGGTGGTCGCTGTCATCCTGTGGATCTCGTTTCTAGACCCCCTATGGTCAATGGTTCTCCCTATGCCTGTCCCCTATTTACCTATACGCTAGAGGTAACGATCTTGTTACAGGCCGGTTGCCATCCACCCCTAGTAGAGGCAACCCGCCGGTGGGGTAACTGGCCGGGCAGGGGTCGCCGGGGAGAGCGGCGTTGATCTCCCCGGCTCCCGTGGGCCAGGCGGTGAGCGCCCTAGCGCACGGTTACACTCTTCGCCAGGTTGCGGGGCTTGTCCGGGTCGGTGCCGCGCAGGAGGGCAAGTTCATAGGCCAGGCGCTGCATCTGGGCCAGGGCGGCCAGGTAGTAGGCGTGGCCGGTCAGTTCCACCGGCAGGTGCCCGTCGAACACATCGTGGTGGGTCGAGCCGATGCCGATAACATACGCGCCCCGCGCCTTGACTTCGCCCGCTGCGGTCAGCATGTGCGCCTCGTCGGCCCCCGGCGGGGCAAAGACGAAAACGGGGGTGCCCGGCTCGATCAGGGCGATCACGCCGTGCTTCAATTCCCCGGCGGGGAAGCCTTCGGCGTGGATGTAGGTCACTTCCTTGATCTTCAGCGCGCCTTCCAGCGCCATCGGATAGCCCAGGCCCCGGCCCAGCAGGAAGAGGTTGTCGCGGTCCACGATGCGGTGGGCCACGTCGCGCAGCGCGTCCAGCCGCCCATCGGTGCGGAAGGAGTCGATGTCGTCGGCGGCGTCCAACAGGGTCGCCACGTGGCGGTGCGGGTCGCCGCTCAGCGCGCCGGTCGCCATCAGCAAGTAGGCCAGCTTCGCCATAAACGTCTTGGTCGAAAGCACGCTCTTTTCCGGCCCCGCGCCCAGCATCAGGAGGAAGTCGGTCTCGCGGCTCAGGGTCGAACCGGGGACGTTGACCAGCGCGCCGATCTTGGCCCCTGCCGCCCGCCCGGCGCGGATCGCGTCGAGCACATCGATGGTTTCGCCGCTCTGCGAGAAGGCCAGCACCGCGTCGCCCTTGCTCAGCATCGGGGCGAAGGTACTGAACTCGTGGGCGTGGGTGGTGACCACCGGCAGGTGCGCGTCGGTCGCCAGGATATAGCGCCCGGCCAGCGCGGCATGGTAGGCCGTGCCGCAGGCCACGAAGTGGAGGCCCTTGGCCGCGTCGAGGAAGCCCGCCAGCGCGGCGGCCTGCACGTCGCCCTCGGCGGCGATACGGCGCAGCATCGCGGGCTGCTCCCAGATTTCTTTTTCGAGGAAGTGGTGATACTGGTTTAGCTCGGCCTCTTCGGGCCGCCAGTGGACCTGCTCGATCTCCAGCGGGACGGCGGCCCCGGTGGCGGCGTCGAACACATCTACCCCGTCGGGGCGAAGCGAGACGACCTGCCCGTCGCGGATAAAGATCAGCCGGTCGGTGTGGCTGAGCAGGGCGGCCTGATCGGAGGCCAGATAGGAGCTGCCGCCGTTGAGGCCCAGCACCAGCGGCGAGCCGTTCTTCACGGCGGCCAACTGGCCGGTGCTCACGTCCAGCGCGGCCAGGGCGTTCAGCCCGTGGATCTTCAGGCTGACCCGGCGCAGCGCCTCGGCCAGCGCGCCGGGGTGGTTGCCCAGCGTGTCGAGTTCTTCTTCGACCATGTGGGCGGCCACTTCGGTGTCGGTCTGCGAGCGGAAGCTGTGGCCGCGGGCTAAGAGGGCTTCGCGCAGGATGACATAGTTTTCGATCACGCCGTTGTGGACCAGGGCGATGCGCCCGGTGCAGTCACGGTGGGGGTGGGCGTTGGCCTCGGTCACCGCGCCGGTGGTGGCCCAGCGGGTGTGCCCCAGGGCCAGCCCGGCGGTGGGCAGCCCCTCCGGGGGCGCGCCCAGCTTGCCGACGTCGCGGGCGGTGTGAACGTTGCCGTGGGCACCAACCGCGATGCCCCACGAGTCATAGCCGCGATATTCCAGCTTCTTCAGGCCCGCAAAGACCATATTGGCCGCGTCGGTGGGTTGGCCGGTATAGCCAAAAATTCCGCACATGAGAGGGTATCCCTTTCTTGGATAGGTGGAGGTAGACGAGGGCACGCTGCCGGGCCGACCGTCAGGTCTGCCGGATCAGGAACCCCGATCACAATCGAGTGGTTAGGCTAAATGATGTGGGTTGCCCGGCAGGAAGGCACAGGCGCACGTAGCTCCCTGCGGGCGCGGGCGTGGCTCTGCGCTGCCGGGGCGGAAACGGGTGCAAAGATGAGGAATTACAAAAAGAAGGAGAGGAAAAATCGAGTAGGTGCCCGGAGCCGCTGCTCCGCCACATGCATCCGGTTGGTGTCCTGGGGGTCACCCCCCAGTTTTGTCCGGTGCTAACGACTGTGGTTGCCGGGAAGCCATCCGCCGAAAAGTTCTCTTAGCTTCCTCCTCGTCAACTCGCCCCTCTGGCGAGTCCTGGCGCTACAAACTGTTTGGCCCTCGTCGGCTACTCGACCGTCTCGCTTCGTAACGACCTCCTTCCAACACGCCCATTGCACAATAGTAGATTTCGCACATCCTGATCATACCATACTAACCAGGGGCAATGCAATATAAAGTGGGGGACCGAAGTCTTTCAAATTGGTAACCTTGGTCCGGGACCAGGATGGGGGATGCGCCGGCCTGTGGAGGCACAAAAAGAGGGCACAGCCCGCCCTGCGCGCCATGCCCTCATGTTCCTGTGGGGGGGTTAGAGGCTCGGACCCACCGTGCGGCGGCGCAAGACCAGCCCGCCCACCAGCAGGATCAGGCCCAGGCCCCCGAACAGCGCGGCGAAGAGGCCGCCGGTAGCGGTGCCGGTGCGCGGCATCCCCGGTGCCGGAGCCGTGCCGACAATGCTCAGCGCGTTGTCGTAGCGCACCAGTTGACCGTTAGCGGGATCCAGGCTGTTCGTCGTCACGTACAGGTTGCCGCTCGCGTCGAAGGCCAGCTTGTTGGGGAAGGCCAGGCCACTGGCGATCACCGCCCGCTGCCCGGTGGGGCTGAGGCGCACAACATCGCCGCTGTTGGGAACGAAGCCCGGCGGGTTGGTCTGCAAGCTGAACTGGCCGAACTCCACCACGTACCAGGCACCGTCGGGGCCGAGCGTGATATCGGTCATCATGGTCAGACCGGGAACCGCGTCACTGACCTTCCCGCCCATCGTGACCTTCAGCACCTTCGCTGCGCCCGTCGGGAACGGCCCGCCGCTGAGCAGGCTGACATAGAGGTTGCCATCGGGGCCGAAGGCGAGGCTGGTGGGCACCGGGTCCAGTTCGTTCGCGCCGCCCCGCGCCGGGTTGCCGCCCGGCGGGGCCATCGCCGCCGGGATGGCGATGCCGGGGATGACCGCCAGTGTGCTGATCGCGCCGGTGCCGGGGTTCACGCGGTAGATCGCGTTCGCTGCGGCATCGGCCACGTAGACATTACCGTCGGGGCCGATGGTCAGGCCGTAGGCGTTCGAGTCCACGGCAAAGCCGCCGGGGTTGTGCTGCGCTTCATAGGGGTAGAACGAGGCCACCGTCCGGCTCACGCCGGTGCTCGGATCGATCCGCAGGAGCGCATCTTCGCCGGGCAGGTTTAGCTTCCCGGCGCTGATGTCCCCGACCACGCCCCAGAGCGCGCCATTGGCATAGATCAGGTCGTGCAGCCCCGCGCCGCCTTCGGCACCGATGACCGAGGGAATGTTCCGGGCGACGACGCTCTTCGTGCCATCGGCAGTGATTTTGCTGACCTGCCCGGTGAAGCCGATATGGGCCGTCGTCTCGCCCTCGGTCACGGTCATTGGGCCGCCACTCCCGGCTTCGGCCACATAGACGGTGCCGTCGGGACCAACGGTGACGCCACGCGGGCTAGACAGCCCCGTCGCCACGACCGTTCCGCCCGTCTGCGCGAAGGCGGGGGCGGTGCTGAACAGGCTGGCCGCCAGCATGAATACGCCGAGCCAGCTTACTAGATGCCACTTCTTGACCATTTTCATCAGACCTCCTAAATGGGTGTCGTGTGATGTGAAACCACTGGAGGCTCCAGGCCGCAACAAACAGCCACAGGGCCTTAATCCCCCCTGTTGTGTGTCTACACCGCTTCTGCTGGTCAGCGGCAGCCGCTCCCCATCGCCGGTGCATTGGGCGAAGAGGAGGCCGGATCTGCCGGGTATTATGCGGTCTCGCAGACATACCCTGGTTTTTATCCCTGGCTGCCCGCCCAACGTTATGGGCGGCTTAAAGCAACTCTCGCGCCGGGTTTTGTCCTTTCTGCCCCGGCCCCTACCCGTCGCAGGAGGCCCGGTCGGCGCGGTAGCCTGCGTTTATTAAAGCATAGAATCGGTGGTAATAGTCCGCACAAAACCCGCACAAACCCCCGCACAATTCCCCTGCGCTGAATATACGCCTGCCGCCAGACGCGCGCCTCCCCCGGTGATCCCATTGCGGGGACTACCGGGGGAGGCAGGATGCGCGTCGCGCGCCCACTCACCGAGCGGGCGCTCTAGCCTTCAGCGATCAGGAACGCGCCGCTGCGGTGGTAGCCGCCGCCGGGGCACATCCGCGCAGGGTCAGCCCCAGCCACAGATACCAGGCCGGGTTGAGCAGGAAGCCAGTAGGCAGCACGACGGCGACGATCAGCGGGTTGGTCGGGTCGAGGATGATCAGGCGGCCCAGATAGGTGATGACCAGCAAGGCGGCCAGGACATAGCCCAGGATGGGCAGCCCGCCGGGGAAGGCGCGGCTGCGGCTCATCAGCCCGGCGAAGAGGAACAGGGCCAGCCCGGCGACCCCAAAGGTGAGCAGGCCGCGCGGGTCGAGGGCAAAGGGCAGGTTCGCCGCCGCCACCGGGTTGCTGGCGGGCGGGTTGATCGCGTTCGCCAGGTCGTAGCCGCCGTGGGCCATCGCGCCTAGCGCCCCGGCCACCCCCAGCACCAGCCCCAGCAAGGCCAGGGCCGGATCGGTCCCATGCAGCCGCTCGTAGAGGCCGACCATGACGACCATCGTCAGCAGCCCGCCCGCCATCAGGCACAGCGCCGTCAATGTATCATTGCGGATCACCACAAAGGAGAGAGAATACAGGAAGCCAACCACCCCGGCCAGGATCGCAGCGATCCCGGCTCCTTGCTCAAACATGCCTGTCGCTTTCATGAGAAACATCCTCCATGCTCTGGTAACGGTTCGCCACGGTTGGGCCAGTCCCAACATCTCTACTGTAGCGCCGATGGCGTTGCCGAACCAGACCAGAAGATGCTCATTTTTTGCTCATTTTGCCCGCTCTACCCTCTTGACTTAAAGTGTACTTTATGTGCTAGACTGATCTCCAGAAGGAAGTTGCTGCCCGTTTCGCTAGTTGAAAGGAGATCAGGATGTTACCGAATTCGATGGTGTCCGAGGGGCCGCCGCTGGCCTGTGATCTGACCGCACTTGAGGAGGCAGAGCGCGAGGCCCACCTGGCCCAGGCCGCCTATCTGCTGGGGAGCGGCGCGCTCGAGCGGCACGAACTGCCCGATGGCTACGCCTTCTGTTTTGCCGCCGATGCCTATGATCAGGTCGTCGCGTTTGTCGCGCTGGAGCGCCGCTGCTGCGCCTTTTTCCACTTCGTGCTCGATGTGCCCCCGGCGGCCGGCCCGCTCTGGCTGCACATCACCGGCCCGGCAGAGGTCAAGGCGTTTTTACAGGCTAACCTGATTCCACCGGCCTCTTAGCCGGACAGCCTGCGGGGCGCGGCTGCCGCAGGCACAAAGGAGCTTATAATGGACTCACTCGTTCACCAATGCGTATCCGGCGTGCGCCATCCCCTCGTGGCAGGCGGGATCGGGATGGCCCTCGGCCTGGGGCTGGGGCTGCTCGCGCCCGGCCTGGGGCTGGTTGTCAGCCTCGGCCCCCTGGTAGCGATCTTGCTCTGCCTGCTCCCCTGCCTGGCCCCGCTCCTCTTGCTGCGCCGGGTGGGCCGCGCACCAGCGGGGGCAAACCCGACCACCCTGCCGGATCGCTCGCTCCTGGCGGGAGCGACCCGCCCCCGGCTCACTGATTCGATCCTGGCCCGGTGCCGCCCCAGATCAGCGGGGCAACACCGAACCGGATCGGACGCGGATCACATACTACACAAAGCGCAGGCGAGGGAGGGAGCATGTTGCTACTGGTGCGGACACTGGGCTTGATGATCCTGGCGGCAGGGTGTGAAGTGGGCGGGGCCTACCTGATCTGGCAATGGCAGCGGGCGGGGAAGCCGCTGCTGTTTCCCTCGTCGGCCTGCTGGCACTGTTCGGCTATGCGTGGCTCCAGACGGCCCAGGCGTTTACCTTTGGCCGCGCCTTTGCCGCCTATGGAGGCATCTTCATTCTGATGGCGCTGCTGTGGGGCTGGGGGTTAGACGGGCAGCAGCCCGACCGCTGGGACTGGCTGGGGGTGAGCCTCTGCCTGGTCGGGGTCAACGTTATGCTCTGGATGCCGCGTTCCTGACCGGGCGGCGGCGCTAGCGCGAGACATCGGAGGGGGCACTGATTGGCTCGGCAGCGGGATCGCCCGTGACGCACCCGGCCCCGGCGATCATAACGCACTCGGTGAAATCGAGGCAGCCACAGTCCAGCCCTTCCTCCAGCAGGCGCTTCATCGCCACCGCCCGCCCGATCAGGGCATCGACTTCGGGCAATTTCTGCTGGGCCAGGGTGCGCCAGCGCGCCGACGGGGGCACATC
>JBBSEL010000080.1:0-8911 GCA_038239755.1 Chloroflexia bacterium
CGGCTTGCACGCCGTGCAGCGCGGGTGAAAGCGGCAGCCCGACGGCGGATCGACCATGTTCGGCGGCGAGCCGGGGATCCCGTTCAGTTTGTGCTTCGGCCCCGTCACCGAGGGGAACGAGTTCATCAAGCCCTGGGTGTAGGGGTGCAACGGGTTGTTGAACACCTCTCGCGCCGGGGCCAACTCGACAATCTGACCGGCGTACATGATGGCGAGCCGGTCTGAAAACTCAACCAGCAGCGACATATCATGGGTGATGAACAGGATCGAGAAGCCCAACTGGTTCTTCAGCTCCTCGATCTGCTGCATGATATCTTTCTGCACCACCACATCGAGCGCGGTGGTCGGCTCGTCCATGATCATCATCGGCGGGCGCAGGGCCAGGGCGATGGCGATCACGGCGCGCTGGCGCATCCCGCCCGATAGCTGGTGGGGGTAGGATTCGAGGCGGCTCTCTTCGATGCCGACGACCTTGAATAGTTCGGCGGCCCGCTCTTTGGCGTCGCGTTCCGACATTTTGTGCTGGACCAGCACGTCGGTGATCTGATCGCCGATCTTCAGCACCGGGTTGAGCGAGTTCATCGCGCTCTGGAAGACCATCGAGACATCGCGCCAGCGAAAGTCTTCCAGTTGCTCCGAGTTCATGTCGAGCACGTCTTTGCCGTTGAACAGGACGTTGCCGCCGGTGATCACCGCCGGGGGGTGCAGGGTGCGCAGGATGGCGTGGGCAATGGTCGATTTGCCACTGCCCGACTCGCCCGCCAGGCCGAACACTTCGCCCTCCGCAATCGCGAACGACACGCCATCCACGGCACGCGCCGGGCCGCGCGGCGTTACGTATTCGACTGAGAGATCGCGGATATCCAGCAGTGGGGTGCCGCTGCCCGCACTACGGTATGGCGCGGCGATTGACCGGGGTTGCCCCGATACTGCTGCGGGCGATTTTGATCGGGCTGTGCTTGAGGACATCGTTCAGATCCCTTTCAGCGCGGAGGCGCGGGTTGGTAATTTCGTCCATGCCGTAGTTGATCATCGACAGACCGAAGGCGACCAGGGCAATGGACATGCCGGAAGGAATAAAGGTCCACCAGGCCCCGACCAGCAGGCCGGCATTGTTCTGTGCCCAGTAGAGGTTGGTGCCCCAACTCACGTTGCCCACATCGGTCAGGCCGATCAGGCTCAAGGCCGCTTCCGCACCGATGGCATAACTCACCGAGCCGATCATGCCGCCGACGATGATCGAGGCCATATTGGGCAGGATCTCGCGGAAGATGATCCGGGCGTTGCTGTCGCCGCTGACCACCGAGGCCGAGACGAAATCTTTCTCACGCAGGGTCAGGGTTTGGGAGCGGAGCACGCGCGCTCCCCAGGCCCAGCCGGTAAAGGAGAGGGCCACGATGATCGTGCCGAGGCCGGGGCGCAGGTAGGCCGCGATCACGACCAGCAGGGGCAGGCCGGGGATGACCAGGAAGAGGTTCATCAGCAGCGACAGGGCGTCGTCAATTTTGCCGCGGAAGAAGCCCGCCGACATACCGATGATGATGCCGATGATCGTCGTCAGGATGCCGGTGGCAAAGCCGACCGTCAGCGAAATGCGGGCACCCCAGACGGTCTGAGCAAAGACATCTTTACCCTGCCCTTCGGTGCCGAAAATATGCTCGGGCGAGGGGGGGAGGTGAGGCCGGTCCACGAAATTGCTGGGGTCGCCGGGCGCAATCACCGGGGCAAAGATCGCCGCGAGGACGAAGATGAGGACGATCGCGATCCCCAGCCGCGCCTTCGGATTCCGCAGCAACTCGCGCACGAGCGCGAACCGTTGGTGACGCTGTTGGTAACGGGGGTTCTCCTTGGTCGGTGCCCCTACAATCGGCGCTCCTACAGTGGGCACCACCGTCATCTGCCCCGCCGGAGTCATCTCGATGTTCTCCAGGCGATCCGAATTTTCACGGCCATCTTCGACCTGAACTTTTTCTTCCGTTTGCATCGTAACACCTCCGGGGTGGTGCGGCGCCCGGTGCAGAAGCCGGCGCCTGCTTGGCGACCCGTCTAGCTCACGCGCACCCGTGGATCGAGCCGGGTGTACAGGATATCTACGATGAAGTTGGCTCCCAGCACGGCGAAGGTGATCATCAGGAACAGCCCTTCCATCAGCGGATAGTCGAGGTTGTTCACCGATTTGATCAGCAGATAGCCCAGGCCGGGATAGCCGAAGATTGTTTCGATCAGGATCTGGCCGCTGAGCACGAAGCCGAGGGCCATGCCGAAGGCGGTGACGCTAGGCAACAGGGCGTTCCGCGCGGCATAGTTGAACATGATCTGGCGCTGGGTCAGGCCCTTGGCCTCGGCCATCGTCACATAATCCTCGGCCAGCACGCCGATCATCGTGTTGCGCATCCCCAGCGCCCATCCGCCAATCGAGACCAGCACAATGGTGGCCGCCGGCAGGAGCAGGTGGGTAATCACACTCCAGATAAATTTAAGGTCGAAGCCAGGCATGAGCAGGTCATCATAGGCATGGCGCAGGGGGAACCACCCGAGCTGGAAGCCCAGGAAGTAGAGCGCCATCAGCGCCAGGAAGAACGGGGGAAACGCGCCCGCGAAGATCAGCAGGGGCGGTAAGGTGCTGTCGATCAGCCCCCCGCGCCGCCAGGAGCCGACGACGCCGATGATGTTCCCCGCGACAAAGCTGATCGCCAGCGCGGTCAGCCCCAGCAGCATCGTCCAGAACAGCCCGTTCCCGATGACTGCAGTGACCGGCGTGGGGAACGATGAAAACGAGATGCCGAAATCGAAGCGCAGGGCGTGCGAGAGGTAGGTGATATATTGGATGATCATCGGGTCGTCGCTCAGACCGAGGGCGGCCTTGATCTGCACTAATTGTTCGGGTTGCATCTGGCCGCGGGACGCAGCGAAGATCGTGGACGCCGGATCGCCGGGGATCAGGCGGGGCAAGAAGAAGTTGATGGTTAACGAGGCCCAGGCTGCCAGCAGATAGAAGCCCAGCCGCCGAAGGAGAAATCGCATGGGTGCCCCCTTTACACGAGACTGCCCCAGTCAGTCATGGTGACGGGCTGCGCCCGGCGACAGCCGCCGGGTACAGCAAGGGTGGGGCGATCTCCCCTGGAGGAGATCGCCCCAGGCTTTGACACTACTTCGGCTTGATGGTCGTCATGACGATCAGCTGTTCCGGGGTGCCCTGATTGAAGAACGAACCGACGGCATAGCCGTTGTCCTTGGTGGGGAAGCCGGTAAAGCGGGTCGTGTTGTACTCATACCACTCCGGGCCGGGGAACAGCGGGAGGGCGGGAGCTTCGTCGGCGAAGACCTGCTGGAGCTGCGCGGCAATATCCTTCTGCTTGGCGGCATCCGAGGTCGCCGCGAACTGGTTCAGCAAGTCGTCGCCCTTCTTGCTGACGTAGCGCTGCCAGTCGGCCCCGGCGGTCGAGCCGACCGGCTGGAGCGAGCGCGACGACATCTGGTCGCGGTAGTAGTTGTACGGCGTCGCGCCGCCAGAGCTCCAGCCGATGGAGATGTCGAAGTTGCCCTTGGTCACGCGGTCGAACCAGGTGCTGAAGTCATAGGGCTTCACGCTGGCGTCGATGCCGATGGCCTTCAGGTTTTGGGCGATGATCTGCACCGACGAAACCCAGTCGGTCCAGCCGCTCACCACGTTGATCTCATAGGTCAGCGGCTTGCCATCGGCCCCGGTGCGGATGCCGTTACTGCCCTTCTTGAGGCCAGCAGCGTCGAGCATCTGGTTCGCCTTGTCCACGTTCTTGGTCGTCCAGTCGCCCAGCTTGGAGGGGTCGGCGACCTTATAGTTCGGGTAGGCTTCGCTCAGCCCGGTCACGTCGGACGGCTTGGTGTAGTCGTACATAGCGACCTTGACGATCTGGGCGCGGTCGATGGCATAGCTGATCGCCTTGCGTACGTTCACGTCGTCAAAGGGCTTCTTGGTGGTGTTGAGGTAGAGCATGACGGTCGCGCCGACCGAGGGGAACCAGTAACCGTAGTTGGTCTTGTCCTTGGAGACGTAGACCTTCTCGATGTCAGGGATGAAGTTGGCGGCGTAGTCATTCTCGCCGTTGACCGTCGCCAGGTTGGCCTGGTCATTGCCGGGATAGGCCGGCTGGCGGAAGCCCTGGATGAGGGGCTTGCCCGGCTGCCAGTAGTTCGGGTTCTTCTCGACCTGGAAGACCTGGGGCTGGAAGACCGTCACCTGGGTGAAGGGGCCGGTGCCGACCGGGTT
This sequence comes from Chloroflexia bacterium, assembly GCA_038239755.1. Classification (GTDB taxonomy): domain Bacteria; phylum Chloroflexota; class Chloroflexia; order QHBQ01; family JAICKM01; genus JBBSAN01. Next base: position 4,250 of record JBBSEL010000080.1, read on the forward strand.
CTCGTTGGTGTCCTTCACCGGGTCCTTGATGCTCTTCCAGATGTGCTCGGGCACGATGTTCTGGGCCACGATGTCATACAGGCCGGGGGTGAACACCGTCTTGAAGTTGAACACAACGGTGGTGGCATCGGGGGCGGTGGCGGTATCCACATAGGCCGTTGCGCCGTTCATGGCCTGGCCGCCGGGGCCTTGCAGGCCGGTGGTGGTCTTGAACAGGTTAAAGGTGTAGGCCACGTCGGTGGCGGTGAACGGCTGGCCGTCCGACCATTTCACGTCGCTGCGCAGCGTGAAGGTCAACATCTTGTTGTCGGCGCTCCAGACATACTTGGTCGCCAGCCAGGGGGTCAGTTCGCCCTTGACGGTGTTGTAAATCATCATCGGCTCATAGATGCCGTTGATGGTCGGGAAGCGGAAGTCGCCGGAGAAGGGGTTAAAGTTGCGGATCCAGGTCGCCTGCTGGGCCACCGAGATGGTCATGATCCCTGCGCCCGCCGCAGGGAGCGGGGCCGCCGCCGCAGGGGTCGCCGTGGCGTCGCCGCCAGCGGGGGCGGGAGCCGTGGTGGCCGCTGCCGGGGCAGTGGTGGCCGTCGGATTGTCGGTGGTGCCGCCGCAGGCGCTAACCATCAGCGACAGGATCACCAACATCGGCACGAGCAATTGTAGCTTGGCATGTGAACGCACATGGTTCGAGTTCATCTTTGATCCTCCATAATTTAATTGGGAAACCAGCTACACAAACAGTCTGGCTATGGAGCTAACACATCATCTTTCCTCCTTTGGGTGCAACATATCAACGAGCCGGTGAAACGCCTGCGGTGCATCCCCCGGGGGCGCGGTCAGGTCGGTTGGGATCGGGGCAGCCGTCCCGCCCAAGCGACCAGATTCGCGGGCACGGGGTCGGTTTCGCCCACCTCAAAAAGGTGCGTGCAGGGTGTCCAGCTTGGCAGGAGGTGACCGCCCCTCCTCCTGCGGCGTGGAGGCGAAACCCGGCTAATCACGCTGGCGACATTGCCGGCATGGCTAGAGAAAATAGCGGGAGTACGATGGCTGGCGCATTGGTTGGCAGCCGCCGGTACATAATCAAGATCAGGAGCAAACGGAAACGAAAACGAAAGCAGCGGAGCTAGCGGGCCGGTGAGACCCTGGGGGGCACAGCGATAGAAGTGGAGGAGGCGGGTCCGCGCATCGACCACGGGAGCGTGGAAAACCAATTCAGATTGACCTGGCATAAGACACCCTTTGATAGCCGAGACGGTGTGCCCGGTTTATCGCAGGAGCTTCATCTGGTTATACACATACCCCCGCCCCCGAATGCAGCGAAAGAAAGCTCGGATATGCCCAGTTCGCCTCCTGGTACTATCTGCTCCATAGCCCTGGGTCGCGGGAACCCGGCCTTCCGGCCCCTGGTCAACCCTGGCCCGACCCGGTTCGAGGGTCATGTGTCCCCTTACATCTATGCTTATTGCACCTTACCACAAAAAAGGACCATATGCAAGCGGGTGCCGTTTGCTCCGGCAAATGGCACCGAGGGGCAGGGATTGACCGGGTTCCGGGTGTGCTGTGGCGCGTGTCTGCTTGCAGCAGCGGCAGCATACTTCGTGCCACCCCACGTCGCCGTGAGGCACCGTAGAGGGCAGACGAGGGGCGGCTGCGTCCCGGTGAGGAGGCCGAGACCACCAGGCCATAACCGGACGGCTAGTGAATGCGGAACACCGGGCCACGGGGCACAAAGGGCAGGTTCCGCCCCTCCGGCAAGAGGAAGGCATGATCACGGTGGACGTGGAGCCGGTCCTCGCAGTAGCCGTCGGTGATGATCAAGAGCGGGCCGGTGGTCGGGAAATCCTCTGCCGCTTCGAGCAGGTCGATGCCCGGCTGCAAGACGGTCCCGCCCCGCCCGCGCACCTGCACCCGGTCGGCAATGGCTTCGGGCGGCAGATAGCCCACGTCGTAGGCCGCCGCGTCGCAAAAGACCACCCGTGCCGCGGGCACTTCGCGGGCCAGGCTGTACCCGGCAATCGCCCCCAGCGCCTTCGCCAGCAGCGCCCGGTCCATCGAGCCGGACGTGTCGAGCACCACCCCGAAGGTGCGCCCGGTGTCGGGATCGGCAGAGACGAGGCTGGGGCGCGGGATGTCGGGGGTGGCCGATTGGCGGCGGCTGGCGCGGGCGTAGGAACGGCGGGTTTCCAGCGGGGGGAAGTGCTCATCGAACCACTGCGCCAGTTCCACGTCCCAGGGGATCGGCGGCTGGAGTTGGGCATAGATCTCCTCCACCAGCCCGGCGGGCAAGAGGCCGCGCGCCCCCTCGCGGTGGTAGATCAGCCCCTGACTCAACGCGCCCCGGTAGAAGTCGTCCAGGTCGGCTCCGGCGGGCGTGTTCCACCAATCGGGCGGGCCGCGCCGCAAGATGTCCCCGATGCCCACGCCGCGCAGCGTCATCACCTTGCGATAGCGGCGCATGTCGGTGACGATCCGGTCGTAGACCGCTTCCGCCGACTCGGCTTTCAGGGTGGGATCGTACAACACACCGATGGGGGGCAGCGCGCCCAGCCCCATCTCGACCAACCAGCCATTGATCACGTAGTCGCAGGCCACGTTCCACAGGTAGGGGTCGCGGCCCTGGCCCCGTTGATCGTGGCGCAGGCCGACATGGAGGAGTTCGTGGGCCATGACAAAGCGGCTCTCGCGCTCGTCCAGCCCGGCGGCGGGGTTGAAGAAGATCTCGCGGCTCTGGGCATCGACCGCGGCCACAACGATGCCCAACCGGGTACAGATAGCCTGGTCCTCGATGATGGTGAAGGTGGCCGCCAGCGCACCCAGCAAGGGATAGTGGCTGATGCACCAGGCCCGCGCCGCCTGCCCCGCCGTGCGCGCCTCGCTCTGCGCCCCCAGATACAATTCGGCGCCCCCCGCCACGTTGACCGCGCTGGTCGCGGCGGCGATCAACCCGCGCCCCAGCACCTGCGGCCAGTCCACCGGCTTCCCGTACCAACTGGTCGTCACCGGCCCCAGGAGCAGATCGCGCGGGTGCATCCCGGCGGTGCCGAAGCCGCGTCCCTCCGGCGGGATGCTGGACTCGCAGAACCGGGCATAGAGCGCATCTTCGCTGCGGGCGGTGGACGGGGGCGCGGTGGGCATCTCGCCGGGCGGACGGCCAAATTTGAGGTCGGCCAGGAAGCGGGCGACCACCCAATCGCAAGCGGCGTTCCACTCGTCGGGCTGGGGGTGCTCCTGAAAATGGTCGAAGCCGAGATGCAACAGGCAATGGGCCAGCACATAGGCCCATTCCTCGGCGCTGGCTCGGCGGGTAGGATGAACGTGGATCACGCCGCCCTGCGTCACCACCGCCCACCCGGTTGCCGGGCACAGGTTACCTTTGCCCTCCTGGCGCAGCACATTCGCCCGGTAGAGGAGCGGGGCGAACAGCGGGTGCCGCAGTACCATCTGCTGCCCCGCCACAAATTGAGCGGTGGCCGGGTCGCCAGGGGCTGCGGTGGCGCGGCGCTTAGGCGGCATCGCGCTTTTCCACCAGCCGGGGCAGGTCACGCACCACCTCGACCATAAACCAGCTCGGCAGGGTCGCCCCGTCGTCCTGCTGGCTGACTACCAGTTGGGCCATCTCCAGGCTGATCGAGGCCAGTTCTTTGAGTAATGCCTTCGCCCGGTGGGCCAGGGCGCGGGTCTCGCCGTTCGCCTGCGCGGGGGTCTCCGGCAGTTCCTTGCTCAACTGGGCGCGGAACGATTGGGACAGGAAGTAGAGCACGTCGCGGTCTTCCGGCGCGTGGGGCCAGCCCGCATCGCCTTTGAGGATCGCGGCCAGGCGATACTTGCTCCCTACCTGCTTGATAAACGCCTTGAACTGCCCGGCGTGGGCGGGGGTCAGGCAACCGTACGCCAGCACTCCCAGCGTCTCCTCGCCCACCCCGTCGCCGTATTCGTGCAGGGTGTCGCTGAGCATGTGCCAGGAGCGCGGGGTGGAGAACGGTTCTTCGTGCTTGGGCGGCTGGCTCCACAGGTGATCGGGGCGCAGGCCGATGTATTCCAGGATCAGCGGGTGGATACCGTGCTGCCCGGCCCAGGCTAGCCACTCGCGGGAGGAGACCTTGAGGTGGACATGAACCATGCGGTTGAGTAATGCCGACGACATCGGCTTGACGATGGCGCTATCCTGCGCCCGGTTGCCCGCGCCGATGACCACCGAACCGGGCGGCAGGTGGTACTCGCCCAGGCGGCGTTCGTGGATCAAGCTATAGAACGCCTTCTGCACATCGTGCGAGCAGGCATTCAGTTCGTCCAAGAAGAGGCAATAGGGGTCGGGGCGCGCGATCAGACGCGGCGGGCAAAAGCGGCTCACCCCGTCCAGAATTTGCGGCACGCCGATCAGGTCCTCCGGGGCCAGTTGGCTGCCCAGCAGCGACACGCAGGGCAAGCCAACCTGGGCAGCAAACTGCTGCACCAGCGCTGATTTGCCGATACCGGGCGGCCCCCAGATAAATACCGGGCGCACCACGGCGACATGGAGCAAAAACTCGGTTAACCCGTTTTGTGTCACCGTCACCGGTGTGTTCATACGATCTGATCTTTCTAGTGCCTGTGATATGCGTTGGGTCCATCGTCAAAAGCTTGCACAATCTCACCGCCAGCGATCGTGCTTAAAACCATCTC
>JBBSEL010000081.1:0-8909 GCA_038239755.1 Chloroflexia bacterium
CCTCACCGCCGCGCCGGGGTGGAGCAGTTGGGGAAGAAGGCGGCGGCGGCGATCTTCGCCATTTGGCCGCGGGTGGCGTTGTTGTTCGGGCGGAAGTAGGGGCGGTTGCCCGGCGGTTGGCAGGGTTCGGTGGCTCCGCCGCAGGGGTAACCGCCGACGATGCTCCGCGCCGCGACCCGCTCGATATAGACGTAGAAGGTGCTGCCGGGGACTACGTCCTCGAAGGTCTGGCCGGTGGGCGTTTCGGTGTAGCCCGCCGCGCCGGAGACGATCTTGGAAAGCTGGCCGCGCGTGACGTTGTTGTTGGCGCGGAAGTAGGGGCGGTTAGTTGGGCTGACGCACGGTTCGCCCGCGCCGCCACAGGGATAGCCGCCAATGATCCCCCGGACCGACAGCCGTTCGATGTAGATATGGAACGTGCTGCCGGGAGCGACATCCTCGAAGGTCTGCTGGGTCGAAGGCACCGGGTCGCTGAACTGGGCCGACTGGGCGACGATCTTGCTGACCTGGCCGCGCGTGACATTGTTGTTGGGGCGGTAATAGGTGCCGGGGCAGGGTTCGCCCGGCCCGCCGCAGGGGTAGCCGCCGACGATGCCCCGGCAGGCCAGGCAGCGCACGAACGCGTAGAACGTGCTGCCGCTGGGCACGTCGGGGAACTCGATAGTGCAAGGCGTGGCGGTCGCTACCACCGTCGGGGTGCTGGATGCCGTGCCGCTGGCGACGGTCGGACTGGCGCTGGCCGGCGTGGGTGTGGGGCTGAGGACGAGGACCGTACTGACGGGGGTCGTGGTAGCGGTGACCGGCGGCGTGTTCGTCGCCGTGGTAGTCATCGTCGGCGTGTTCGTTGGGGTGGCGGTATTCGTTCCGGTGGGGGTGACGGTGGCCGTCCAGGTGGGGGTGCCGGTGTTGGTCGCGGTGGGGGTGTTGCAGATGTTGTTGTTGATCCGCAATCCCCAGCCCAGCAGCGTCCCCACATCGCCCGCCGCTGTATCCTGCACCTGCAACGTCCAGGTGCCGTTGGCCGACCCGCCGTTCAGCACCGAGAGCGCGTTGAACGGGCGGTAAGGAGCGATGCCCGGCGGGCAGGCCGCCCCGATCAGGGTCGGAGCGCTATCCGACAGGGTGAAGCCGGTGTTGGTGACATCCCAGACGGTGTTGCCGCAGACGTTGTTGAAGAGGTGGACCACCTGGCCCGTGGGGCTGACCAGATCCAAGCTCAGGTCCGAGGCGGCGGTGTGGCTGATGACCAGGCCCACCACCTCTAGCTGCGAAATGGTCGCCGGGCCGTTGGCGATAGTCAGGGTGGACTGGACCGATCCCTGGTCGGGGATCGGCAACGGCACGTTCACGCTGTCATAGCGCACCTGACAGGTGGTGCAGGGCACGTTGGTGAAGCGTTGGTTGTCGGTGGTTGGCGCGGGGGTGCTATCTACGCCCCCGACGACATAGAAGCCGCTGCCCAATGTCGCCGCGCCGGGCAGGGTGCGCGAGGCCAGCAGGGTCGGAAGCGCTGACCAACTGTTTGTTGCCGGGTCCCACTGCACAACGGTATTGTCGGGGGTCAGCCCATTACCGCCGCCCGCGAGGATCCACTTACCATAGTAAAGGTCGGCAGCGGCCCAGGCGACTCGCGCTGCGGGGAGGTCCGCGATAGCCGCGTCGTTCCAACTCCCGGCACCGGGGGTGTAGCGGTAGGTCTTGGCGCTTGCGACATTGCTCGTCGTGAAGCCGCCCGCTGCGTACAGGTAGCCGCCGTAAGCGGTGACCGACAGTCCCCAGATAGGCTGAGGATAGGCCGCCGCGCTGGCCCAGGTGTTGGTACTGATCGTGTAGACTTCCACCGTATTAGTTTGTGCTGAACACGGCCCGCTGGTGGTACATCCACCCACCCGATAGAGCTTCCCATTGAAATAGGCGGCACCTTGCCCGGCGGTCGCGGTGGTGGGAGCAGCCAGGGTGGTATAGCTGTTGGCGAGCGGATCATAACGCCACAGGGTGCTTGTAGGGCTGTTGCCCAGGTTCGCGCCGTTGATGAGATAGATATACGTTCCGTCGCTGACGGCGCTGGCGGCGGTGCGGTGGGTGGGTAGGTCGGCTAGCATCGTCCAACTGGTGCCGTCGAAGCGGGCCGCGCCCTGCGTGGCCGGAAGACCGCTGCCGCTGCCGCCGAAGCTATAGATGAAGCCCCCTTGCGTGGTCATCGCTTGTTCGGTGATCGGGGCCGGGTAGTCGGTCGAGGCGGTCCACAGCGGGGTGTTGCACGCCGCCGCCGTGTAGATGCTGACCTGCACATCGTCTACCCACCAGCCGGTGCCGCCAGCCGTGTTGTCGGTCCCTTCACGGAAGCGGAACAGCACGTTTTGCCCGGCGTAGGGCAGCAGGTTCACTATCGCCTGGACAAAGTTGTTGTTCGCCGAACTGCCGGTCCAGCCGGAGCGCCCGCCCAACGGGTTGCCCCCGCCCGCATCGATGAGGCTGGTGTAGCCGCCCTGGGCGATGTTTACCCCGGCATCCTGCCAGCTTCCGCCACCGTCGATGGACGTTTCCAGCACGCCACCATCGTTGTTGACCCCGCCCCCGGCCTGGAAGGCGTAGCGGTGATAGAAGGTCAGGTGCGCGGCGAGGGCGTCCACCGGGACGGCGACGGCGGTGTTCAGGGTCAACTGTTGGTCGGCCACATTCGCCACGTCGGGGGCGAAGGCGCTGTAGAGGCCGGTGTGAGCATCGGTCGTCACCGCGCTCCAGCCGCAGCCCCCCGGCACACAGGTCGGCACCACCGAATGGAACGCGCCCAGGGTGCTGCTCTCGAAGTCTTCCGAAAGCGGGGCGGTCACATTATCGGGTTGCGCGGCGCGGGCCGTGCTAGTTCCGAACTGGGCGAGGGCCGCCCCGCCCCCTAACAAAGCCCATCCGCCGAGCAGCAGCGCCGCCACGGCCAACATTACCAAACCTGATCGTCGTATCGATAGCATAGAAGGGATCCTTTCCAAAAAGCCGGAACCAAAAGGCATAAGTCACAGAGGACGCCACGCTCCCCCGCCCAGCGATTATCAACTACCGAGATGAAAGGTGCGTCCGATAAGATCGGGCGGGTCCCGCGCCAGAGCAGAAGGTGGGACCGAGAGGGGGTAGGGAGTACAAACCGCCCCCGCCAAAAGGGGCGAACCGCATATATGATAGCAGATTAGTAATTCGTATGCAAGAGGTAGCGGGTCCTATTTTCAATGGACAATTGGTATAACCGGGGATGCGGACTGGGTGGTACTTTGTTCGGCTCGTCTGGTGTATTCGATCTAACGAAAGGCGTTCAGCACCTACACAGGACTCTCCATAATATGCTATACTAAGAAACGAGACGGGTGCGCAGCGGCACCTGATGTTGGCATGACCGCAACTGGAGAGAGGGTCACATATGGCGGGCAACCAGGCGGTATTTGACGCAGCGATGCGCCGGGCGCAGGGCTATGCGTTTGAGAACCAATGGGACCGGGCACTCAAGGAGTACCAGCGGGCGATTGCCGAGTTCCCGAACGACGGGCAGGCGCGGCAAAACTACGCCCAGGCGCTCTACCGGTTGCAGCAGTATCCGCAGGCGCTGGAAGAATATGTTGGCCTGCTGAAGTCTCACCCCAGCGACCCCTTCTTGCTCAACCGGCTGGCCGAGATCAATATTGCGATGGGTCGCCGTGCCGATGCGGGGGCGTATTACCAGCAGTTGGCGCAGGTCTACCTGGGCCAGAACCAGACCCGCGAGGCGATTACCGCCTTCCAGGCGTTGATCGCCATCGAGCCGAACCGCCGCGATGCCCACGAGCGACTGGTCGAATTGCACAAGACTAACGGCGACCGGGGGGCGGCGATCACCGAACTGCTGACCCTCTCGCGCCTGGCGCTGGCCGGGCCGCCGGAAGATCTGGCCGGGGCGGTGAAGTATGCTGAGGCGGCGTTCGCCCTGGACGCCAACCACCGCGAGGCCCGCGAATGGCTCTACCGCCTGCGCCGCCGCCAGGCCGAGGTCGCCGGGACCACCTTTGACGAAAAGACTCTGCGCGTAGCCGCCAACGCGCCGGGATCGACGATGGACGCCCGCGACCTGAACGAAATGTTTGCCCTGGCGATGTCCTACCAGGAGCGCGGGCAGTATGCCGTGGCGCTGAAGCAATACGAAGCGGTGCTGGGGGCCGGACTAAATACCCCGGCGGTGCATTATAACCTGGGGCTGCTCTACCAGCAGGCCGGGCAGCCGGAATCGGCCATCGAGCACCTGCGCGAGGGGGCCGAAGACCCCGAATATGGCATGTCGAGTTGCTACACGCTGGGCCTGTGCTACCGCGCGCTGAACCAGCTTCCCGAAGCCACCCAGGCATTCGAGGGGGCCTTGCGCCAGGTGGACCTCGCCAGCATTAACAAGGGCGAAGTCAACGACCTGATCGAGCTGTACGAAGCGGCGGCCCAGGCCCACCAGGCCACCGGCAACATGTCGCGGGCTGCGTCGCTCTACACCAACCTGGCCGGGTTCTTGCAGCAGCGGCGCTGGCGCACCGGGCGCACCGCCGAGTTCAAAGAGCGGGCCGACGCGCTGGCCGAGCAAGACATGAGCGCCAAGCTGCGCGCGATCAGCGGGTCACCTGAACCCCCGCCGCCCGCTCCCCGCCCGGTCGCGCCGCTGGCCCCCCGCCCGTCGGCCCCGCACGCGCCCGCGCCGGAAGAGATGTCGATCTATATGCGGCCCGGTGGCCCGGCAGGGATGGTGGGGCGCAACCCGTCGGGGATGCTGCGCCCGATCACCGATTTTCTCAAGCCCCCCACGCCGCGCCCGGCAGCCCCGCCGCCGCCCCCGCCGCCGCTGCCCTCCGAGAACCTGGCCCGCGTGGCCTCTAGTTCGGTGTCGCAAAGCCCGGCTTTGCCCCGCGCCAACGAGTCGCTGCTGGCTGCCGCCGCTGCCGCCCCGCTGCCCAAGCTGACCCCGCTAGCTACCGCGTATGACGACGATATGGGCGGCCATCTGGCCCCCAGCGGCGTGCCCTACCGGTCGCTGCGTGCCGTGACCAGCACCGACCACACCGTGCCCAGCTATACCGGCAACCCGACGCTGGACGTGATTGTTGAGCAGAACATTATCGACAGCGACGAGTACATGGCCCAGGGCCACCTGTTCGCCGCCACCGATGCCTGCTTCGAGGTCATCCGCCTCGCCCCCGATTTCTTGCCGATCCACCTGCGCCTGGCCGAGATCTACCGCCAGCGGGGGCGGCAGGAAGATGCCGCGTCCAAGCTCCAATCGGTGATCGATCTCTATCTGTCGCGGGGCGAGACGCAACTGGCCGCGCAGGTCTACCCCTCGCTGGTGGTGCTCCATCCCAACGATGTCCACCTGCGGACCAAGCTTGCCATGTTGCTGCTGGACCTGGGCGAGACCCACGGGGCCATCGAGCAATACCTCAGCCTGGCCGAAATGCTGTTCAACAACGGGCAGCACGACCGTGCCCTGGAAGAGCTGCGTCGCCTGCGCACCCTGGCCCCGCAAAATCCCGATGTACGGCTCTATAACGGCACCTACCTGCTACGGCTGGAGCGGCCCGCCGAGGCGCTGGCCGAGTTTGGCCGCGCCCTGCAAATCGATCCCGACAGCGTGGCGGCACTGGTCCGCACCTATATCACGCTGGTCCTGCTCGACCGTCCCACCCAGTGGGATGCCCTGCATACGGTGCTGAGCGAGGCCCGCGACCTGACCAAGCGCGAGATCATCGGGGAGGAAGTGCGCTCCTACGCCCTGACCACCGAGCGCCCGGCCCTCTTCTACGCGCTGGGCCTGCTCTACGAGTTGGAAACGCCGGAAGAGCCGCTGGACGAGGAGAGGGCGATGGAGTTTGCGACCACGCGGCTGGGGGCGATGCGCGAAGCGTTCGAGCACGCGCTGAACGCCATGCACCCCGGCGACCGGGGTGCCCTGGCCGTAGTAGTGCGCTGGCGGGCGGCAGCGGCGGCGTTGGGCCTCCATGACGGCGCGGCGGCGGTCGGCCATTATCACGACGTGATGGACCTGTTGAACGACCCGCTGTTGGAGCCGTCGCCGCGCCCCAACCTGGAGTTCATCAGCCTGCCGACCAAGCACCAGATCTATGCTCCGCTGGCCGATGCTTTCTCGCTCCAGGGCAACACCGCCGAGGCCATCGAAGCCTTGCAGGCGGCCAAGACCCACCTGCCCTACAACCGCGAGATCTATACCAAACTGGCCGAACTCTACTTCCGCAAGGGCCAACTGGGCGCGGCGCTGGCGGCGATGGAAGAACTGGTCAACCACTACCAGGAGACCTTCCAGACCGAAAAGATGCTGGAGGCGCTGGGCTATATGGCCCGACTGGCCCCCAACAACATCGCCGTGCGGCGCAAGCTGGCCGATAGCTACCTCAAGCGCGGCATGATCGACGCCGGGCTGGTCGAACTGGACCTGCTGTCCAACTTGCAGCGCAAAGAGGGGATGATCAAAGATGCGGTCAGCAGCTTGCAGCGCGCCTCCGACATCTACTGGACGATGGGCAAGTTCCCCAAGTCGTTCGAGATCTACGACAAGATCCTGCGGATGATGCCGGGCGATGTGGACGTGCGGCTGCAACTGATCAATCTCTATATCCAGATGGGCCGCCTGACCGACGCAATCCGCGAACAGAAGGCGCTGGCCGAGATCTGCCTGGCCCAGAACCAATGGCGGCTGGCCGAGGCGGCGCTGCACCAGTTGATCGCCCTGGCCCCGCAAGACCCGGATGGCTATTATTCGTTGGCCGAATTGCTGGCGAGCGAGGGCAAGTTTGACCAGGCGGCGCGCCTGTACGGGCGGCTGCAACGCCTGGAGCCGCATAACCGCCAACTGCCCGAACTCCAGGCCGAGATGCAGCGCCGGGCCGCCGAGGCGCAGCCCGCCCCCAGCGGCCCGCCGCGTACAAATGGCGAGTCGCAGCCGGGCGCGAATGGCGAGTTGCTCCCGGGCGCGAATGGCGAGTTGCTCCCGGTGAGCAGCGCCGGGCCGGGCGTGAGCAGCGAGCCGCTACCGGTGAGCAGTGAGCCGCCTGTAGCGAGTAACGAGGAAAGCGCAGTGAGCCGCGAATAGCACGCAGTAGGCAACGCGCCGTGGGCAGTGAGATACGAACCACTCGCAACTCGCGGCTCCCTGCTCGCTGCTCCCTGCCGAGGTAGGTTGTGTCTGAACTGGCCTGGGTGATCTCGCGGATCACCCCATTGACCCTGCTGGATCTGGCCGCGGTAACGGCCATATTCTACTGGTTGCTCAGTGTCATCCGCGGCACGCGGGCGACGATGTTGGTGCGCGGGGTGGTCATCCTCTGGATGGCGATTGCGGCGCTGGGCACGGTCTTTCAACTGGGTACCCTCAGTTGGCTGATCCGCAATTCGGGGTTGGCGCTGCTGGTGACCATCCCGGTGATCTTCCAGCCCGAGTTGCGCCGGGCGCTGGAAACGCTGGGGCGGACCGGGGCCGGGTTGACCCGGCGGCGGCGCGGGGCTGATATGGGATCGGTCATCGAAACGATCAGCCAGGCCTGTGCCCAGCTTACGCGGATGAAGACCGGCGCATTGATCGTCTTGGAGCGCCAGACCGGGCTGCAAGAGTACGCCGACCGGGGCACCTCGCTCGATGCTGAAGTATCGAGCCAGATTCTGGTCAGCATCTTCTATCACAATTCTCCCCTCCACGATGGGGCGATTATCATCCGCGAGGGGCGGATCCTGGCGGCCAGCGTTGTCCTCCCGCTGACCGATCAGCTGCTGGGACCCCAACAGTTCGGGACGCGCCACCGGGCCGCCCTGGGCATTTCGGAACACTCTGACGCGGTGGCCGTGGTCGTCTCTGAGGAGCGCGGCAGCATCGGAGTGGCGACTAACGGACGGCTGGTCAGTAATATTGCGCCGGAGCGGCTGCGGAGCATTCTGGCCGGTTTGTTCGACGTGAAGCTCAACTGATTTTAGATTTGAGATTTTGGATTGTTTACGCGCTGAGCGCCGATCCAGGATCCACAATCTAAAATCTAAAATCTAAAATTGTCTATGCCTAACACGGCCCAGCCGGCGCAAATGCCGGTAGAAAAGGAAGGCCGGGGAGTCTCCCCGCCGGACCCGGTGCTGAAGGAGCTAACCAGCAGCAGCCTCGGTCCCACGGTGGAAGATGCCGCCGACGTCGACGCGGCGCACCACTGGCAGCAGGCAGCGCAGGAAGCGGCGCGCCTGCGGGCGGCTGTGTTGCCGGTCTCCCCCTTGCCTGCGCGCACAGGCCGCGCCCTCTGGCGGCGCATCCGCTGGGAGCGGGTGAGCCGCTTCCTCCTGGCCTTCACCATGGCCGTTTTGCTCTGGTTCTACGTGATGGAACTGGAGAACCCAGCAGAGTCGGCGGTGTTCCCCAACCTGCCGATCACCGTGCGCGGGCTGACCACCGACCTCGATGTGCGGACCACGCTGGGCACCGCCACGGTGTCGGTGCGCGCCCCCCAGGACGTGCTGGGGCGGCTCCACGCGGGCGACTTCCAGATCTATGTGGACGCGACCGGGCTGGCCCCCGGCACCCACCGGATTGATGTGCAGGCCCAGCATCCCGGCGATTTCATGCAGATCGCGGTGGACCCGCCCCAGGTCTCGCTGCAACTGGGGCTGCACGGGGTCCACGTCCTCTCGGTGCAGCCGCGCCCGCTGGGCCGCCCCTATGCTGGGTACCAGTTGGAGCCGCAGAGCGTCGATCCGCGCCAGGTGACGGTGAGCGGGCCGCAGGAACAGGTGGACCGTGTGGTCAGCGTGGTGGCCGAGATCGACGTGGAGGGCAAGCAGACCGTCCAGGCGGGGCAGGTTCGCCCGCGTGCCCTGGATGCCGCCGGGCAACCGATCAGCGGCCTGACCTTCGACCC
>JBBSEL010000082.1:0-8849 GCA_038239755.1 Chloroflexia bacterium
GCATAGGGGTCGCCCACGAACCACCCGACCAGCGCCAACCCGATAGCCCATTGCAACGAACGGATGGCGGCGTGCGGGTATTTTTCGCGGCCTAGCCACAGCGCGGCCAGGATGACCAGCGCGAACGGGGCCACGCTCGCCTTGCAGGCCAGCGCCAGCCCCAGGCTCAGCCCCGCCCCTGCCGCCGCCCCGGTTTGCCCCGTCTGCCACAGCACCACGCTACAATAGAGAGTCGCCATCATAAACAGGACGAGGAACGGCTCAGAGATGAGGAAGTGGGCGATCTGGATCTGGATCACCGCCAGGGCCGACAGCGCCGCCGCCACCAACCCGGACCCTGTGCTATACACCCGCCCGCCGATGGCAAAGACCAGCAATACCGTCAGCAGGTCGGCCAGCGCGGCCAGATTGCGCCCCACCAGCGCCACATCGAGATAGCTGAAGGGCAGACCGCCGTTGGCGACCGCATGGAGCGCCGCCCCCGCCGTCGCCAGGTAGAGCGGCAAGGTGCCATAATGATACGCCTGCCCCCCCCGCCGGGCGTTCAGCGGGCTGTGCGCCGGGTCGAGCAGGCTGCCCCAATTGCCCGCCGACGGCAGGCCCAACCGATCATGCGCCACCAGGGTGATCGCCCGCTCGTCGGGGTGCAACAGCGTCCCGCCATCCCAGAGTTGCCCCTGAAAGCGCAACGCCGCCCCCACCAGCAGGATCCCCACCAGCGCCAGCGTCACCCCGCCCCGCTCTAACATCGTCTCCACCCCGGCATGATACCATAGAAGGCGGGTCGTAGTCATCAATGGTCAGTGGCTGGTGATCAGTGATCAGTCGTCAGCTATCAATCATCAGTCATCGGTGGGCGGTCGATAGCCAACAGCTACCACTAACCACTAACCACTAACCCCTCGGTTGACACCTGTAGGGCACGTTCGTATAATGCATAGTAACCGGGCTGCCAGACGGGGGGCCGGCACTTTATGTCAGAAGGATGCAACAAACAATGTCCGACCCGCGTGTTATGGCGCTGGCGAATGTGCTGATCAGCTACGCCATCGACCTCCAGCCCAAACAAACGCTCTCGATCCAGGGAACCACCCTGGCCGCGCCACTCATGCTGGCGCTCTATCACCGGGCGTTGGAGGCCGGAGCGCATCCCTACATCCTGGCCGACATCCCCGGCGCGGGCGAACTGCTCCTGCGCTATGGCAACGACGAACAACTCCAGCACATTCCCCCGTTCACTCGCCATGTGCTGGAAAATTTCGACTCGCGCATCCAGATCATCGCGCCCGACAACACCCGCGCCATGACCAGCGTGGACCCGGCCCGGATCAATGTCTCGAACCAGGCGCGGCGCGAACTAGCCCACCTGAACGTCGAGCGCCTGACCGGCGGCGTGCGCCACGACAGCATCACCCTCTTCCCCACCCAGGCGCTGGCCCAGGAAGCCGAAATGAGCCTGAGCGAGTACGAGGATTTCGTCTACAAAGCCTGCCGGGTGGACGAACCGGACCCCGTCGCCGCCTGGCGCGAACAGGGCAAAATCCAGCAGTCGATTGTGGACTGGCTGGCGGGCAAGGAACGGATGCACATCGAAGGCCCCGGCATCGACCTGGAATTGTCCATCGCCGGGCGCAGCTTTATCAACGCCGACGGCCACGTCAACTTCCCCGATGGCGAGGTCTTCACCAGCCCGGTCGAGGATGCCACGCGGGGTCATGTAGCGATCAGCTTCCCCGCCGTCTACAGCGCCCGCGAAGTGAATGACGTAGAGTTGTGGTTTGAGGGCGGCAAGCTGGTCAAATACACGGCGACGAAGGGCTACCCGTTCCTCGAACAGATGCTGAACACCGACGAGGGGGCACGCCGCCTGGGCGAGATCGCCATCGGCACCAATCCCGGCATCCGCCGCTTCACCAAGAACACCCTGCTCGATGAGAAGATCGCCGGAACGATCCATATGGCCCTCGGCCAGTCGTTCCCCTCGGTCGGCGGCCAGAACACCTCGGCCATCCACTGGGACATGGTCACCGACATGGCCGGTGGGCAGATCACCGTGGACGGCACCGTTATCTACCGCGACGGAGCCTTCAGCATCTAAGCGAGATCGGTCCCCATGCCTACTATCCTGCTGTTCGTCCCCAACCTGCTGTTCGGCGCGTCGATCACTAATGTGGCACAGGCCGCCGGTGCCCAGGTCCGGTCCTGCCGCACCCCGGCAGCATTCAGCGCCGCCCTGACGGACATGGCGGAGATCGGCGGGGCGGTAGTGGACCTGGGCACCCCCACCTGGGAGCCGGTAATCCGCGCCGCCGCCGAGGCAGGTGTGCCGGTCTTCGCCTTCGGCCCCCACCTCGACAGCGCCGCGCTCAAAGGTGCCCGCCAGGCCGGGGCCACCCGCGTCGTCGCCAACTCGGCGCTCGCCCAGGAATTGCCCAAGTGGTTGGCCGGGTGGGTGGGTGTGCTGGGGGATGGGTGATGCGTATTGCGTATTGCGTATTGCGTAGTTCTAACCACTAACCACTGACCACTCGCTGCTCACTGCTCACTGCTCGCTGCTATGACCGACCAACCCCCAACCCCCAACCCCCAACCCCCGCCTCCTGACACCGGGCCGACCGTCGAGGGGGCTATTGGCATGTACCTGAGCGAGTTGGCGATTGGGCGGTCGGGGAAGACGGTGGAGACGTACAAGTCGCCATTGGCCCATTTCCGCCGCTATCTGGAGGCGGAGAAGCTGCCACCCGCCACCACGCCGGTGTCGGTGCTGAACGCCGATCACGCCGTCGAATTCACCCGCTGGCTGGCGAAGCACAACCCCAATATGCCCCGCACCACCCTGGCGACCTACCTGATCGGCATGGCCCGCTTCTACCGCTTCCTAGTGGTGGACGAGCATCTGCTGGCGATGAACGCCGACGAATACGAGCGGCTGCGTGCCCGACTCAGCGACATTCGTGGGCGGGTGCGCGCCGATGCCCACCTGCTGAACAAAGTGCCCGCCGACAGCGCCGTGCTACGGATCCTGGCCGCCGTCCACACCATGCCGCCCACCCAGGATTCCAACACCGAATTGATCCGCCTGCGTAACATCGCCATGCTGGAGACCCTGCGCTGCTCCGGGATGCGCGTGTCGGAACTGGTCTCGCTGAAGCGGGGCGATCTGGTGCGCGAAGGGCGGCACGCGGTCGTCACCGGCAAGGGCGACAAGCAACGCTATGTCTATTTCGATGACGATGCCTGGGCCGCGATCCAGACCTATCTGCGGGCGCGGGGCGATGGCGGGCGCACGGCAGGCCGCAGCCTGGGGGCGATGCCACTGTTCGCCCGCCACGACAAGGGCGCGGGCCACAAGGTGCTGGGGTTGAGCACCAACGCCGTGCGCCATGTGCTGGAGGTGATGATCGGCATCGCCAACGCCGCCGCCAGCGCCACCGATGACGCGCTGGAGCAAGACCACGCCATCACCCCGCACAGCTTCCGCCACTGGTTCGCCACCCGCGTCCTCGCCACCACCGGCGACCTCGCCGCCACCCAGGACTTGCTCGGCCACGCCTCGCCTGCCACCACCCGCGTCTATGCCCGCGTCTCTGCCGAACGCCTCCGCGCCGCCCATGCCCTCGTCTTCACCGACGATGCCCCCCCCGACCCTCCCGGCCCTCCCCGCCTGCTGGACGAACCCGCCCTCTAAACCACCAAGGGGCGCGCAGCCCCATCGCCACGCACCCCTCAGTCGTTAGTTCTCAGATCTCAGTTTTTAGTCGTCAGTTATCAGTTCTCAGTCTTCAGCCCTTATCACGTTTCACGTTTCACGTTTCACGCCATCCTCAGCCCTCAGCACTCAGTCCTCGGTCCTCACTTCACCTTTGCTGGTTCGATGTAGTTGTGAAAGGCGACGCGATCTTCGGCGGATTGGCGGGTGTTGTCGAGCAGCATCAGGCTGCCGATGATGATGGTGGCCGAGAGCGCCACCCAGACCCCCAGCGCCAGCCAGGGCATCGGGGCGGCGTGATTACCAAACCAGGGGACCATGCCAGGGATGAGGGTGGTCAGGTTGATGTGGAAGCGGTTCTGCAACCAGATGAATAGCGATCCCACTCCCGACGGGTGATTAAAGAAAGTCGGCAGGTTGCCACTGGGGCGGTCGCCCAGCCCGGCGATAAGCCCGCCCATCGCCGCCACGCCCAGCCCAGCCAGTGTGGTATAGAGCGCCTTGTAGGCCGCGCTACGGGACAGCGTGACCAGCGATTGGGCCAGCGGCCCGGCCAGCAAGGGCGTGATCGTCGCCAGGTAGCGCGCCGGGGGGCACCACTCGCCCCACCAGACCCGGTAGTCGGCCACGACCAGGAAGTAGGGCACGATCACCAGGGCCAGCCAGCCGACCATCGCCCGCTTGCTCGGTGCCTGCCACAGCGTGAAGAACCCGACCACCGCCAGCGCGAACACCGGAGCATAGACCAGCAGGCCCCATTGCTGGTCAACGAACAGCCCCAGCACCGCCAGCCCCAGCGACAGCGGCTCGCCCAGGATCAGCCCGCCCTGCGCGTTCACGTAGGGGACGAAGAAGCCCGCATGGTCCTGCGTGTTCGGCAGCGGCGATCCATATAGCCAGTAATAATAGCTCATCAGCAAGAGACCGGACAACACCATCGGCCCCAACACCAGCGCCAGCGGCCCCAGGCGGCGCGTCCACGGCACAGCCGGGGCGAGAACAGCGGCAGAGGCGGCGGGGGCCGGAGATCCAGCGGCGACGGGAGCCACGTCGGGCACCTGCCGCGCCTGCCACCAACGGTAGGCGGCGAACACGGCCAGCCCCAGCGTGATCGGCAAGAAGCGGGCATGGAGCCAGGGGATATAGCCGATGCACACCCCCACCAGCAGCAGTTGCCATCGGCTGTTCGTTCGCCAACCCAGGTAGAGCCGCCGGAAGGCATACAGGGTCAGCAGCGCCGCCGGGAGTTCGGGGAAGATGAGCAGGCTATAGCTCATCTGCGGGTTGCTGAAGGCCAGCGCCGCCCACACACCCACCGCAATCCAGCGGCGGCGGCTCGTCTCCCAGGCGAACAGGAAGACCTGCACCGCCAGCAACGCCCCCAGGATGTTGAACTCGAACACAGTGCCCGGCCAGCCACCCCCGCCGTTCACGGTCCATCCGGAGAAGAGCGGGGTGAGCGCCTTGCCGATGACCCAGCCGGGCAGGATCAGCACCGGCACCCCCAGCCCATGCTTGGAATACCACTCACCGGCAGGCCGGTGCTTGGTCGCGCCGACATGGGAGGTCGGGGGCAGTGGGTAGGGCGCGGGGATGCCCTTGAACCCGGCGGGATAGGCGGGCACCGGGTAGAACTGGTTGTAGCTGGCGCTAGCGTTATAGTTGTTGTTCTCGTTGATGTCGTGGTCTTCGATGATGCTGATCGCCGTCTGGAGATAGAACGGCTGATCGCCCGTCGGCGGCTCGGTAAAGGTCAGCACGCGGGGCGTCGCCAGCGCATAGACCACCAGGCTCACCACAAACACCCCCCACACCCAGCCCCGGCCCGGACTACCCACCGGGCCACTGGATACCCGCGCCGTCCCGCGCCGCCGCCATCGCATCATCCGTCCTGATCCTTTCCTAAGGCCATTATCTACCATGCTGCCCGCCATTATACCATATTCCCCCCCGCCTCCGCCCTTTTCCTCAGGAGCCAGGCATGGTATACTAACAGCCGATAACGACAGAGAGGCTAGATCGTGACATACTCCTTCGCGGCCCTGGTGCGCGCCCAATTACCTTGCATCCGGCATCGCTTCAGCGAGGATCGCCGCCGTATCGCGGCCCCCCTCCCCCCGATCACCCTCACCCTCATGCACTACGAGGCGCTGGCCGAGGCGCTGACCGCCGACAGCTATGAGAGCTGGCTGGAAGAGGTGCGGATCCTGGGGGCCAGCGTGGCCGACCGCCGGGGCAACGTCGAATTGCTGATCACCGAAGCGGTGAGCTTTTCGCGCCGCCTGCGCGAGTGCGTGGTCGAAGACATGCCCGGTGGCCTGCCCGACGACCCGCAACTCGCCCATGACCTGGACAAGCTGGAGACCAGCCTGATCAGCGCGCTGCTGGCCGGGTATGTCGCCGCCCGCGAACGCGACCTGGCCGAGGAGAAAGAAAAGCTCAACATCGCCAACGCGCTCCACGAAGTGAACAGCGCGGCCAACTCGACCCTCGACCTCGCCGCCGTGCTGGACAAGACGGTGCAGGCGGTGGTCGAAGTCAGCGCCGCCGACATGTGTTCGCTGTTCATCTACGAGCCGGATATTGACCGGCTGGTCTTGCGGGCCACACGCGGCCTCAGCCCCCAGGCGGTGGGCAAGGTCTACCTGCGCCGGGGCGAAGGCGTGACCGGCCTGGCCGCCGAACAGGGCAAGCCGGTGGCCGTGCGCTCCGCCCGCAGCGACCCGCGCTACCTCAATCTGCCCACCCTGGGCGAGGAAGAATACCACTCGATCTTGGCCGTGCCGATTGTGCTGTTCACCTCCGAGCGAAAGCTGGTCGGCGTGATCGCCGTCGAGAGCCGCACCGAGCGCGATTTCGGCCAGCACGAGATCAACTTCCTCGAAACGGTGGCCGGGGAGATCGCCATCGCCATCGAAAACGCCCGGCTCTACCAGCAGACCGACAGCCGCCTGCGCCAGAAGGTGGACGAGCTAGAAACCCTCCAGGGCTTCTCGGCCACGGTGGCCGAAACACTGGATCTGCGCACGGTGATGAACCTGCTGGCCTCCCAGGCGACCTATCTGGTCGAGGCCGATGCCGCCGTGGTCTACGAGCAGCGGCAGGATCACATGGAGCCGATGGCCGTCTACAACTTCGCCCTGGCGACCCCGGCAGACACCCCTGCCCCACCGCCCGGCAGCATCATCAAGGCCCCGACCCCCCAGGCGCTGAACGTCCACACCAGCATCCTGGGCCAGACGGTGCTGACCGGCCAACCCGTCGGGTTGCGCCTGGCCCACGACCACAGCCAGGGACCGGCCAGTTGGGTGAGCGACCAACCGGGCGGCGGGCACAAGGCCGTCGGCCTCGACCCTGCTGTGACCAACCTGCCCTACCGGTCGGTCTTTTGCGTGCCGCTCAGCGCGCCACGGGGCGTTGTCGGCGCGATCTGCCTCTACTGCTACGAGGCGCGCACGTTCAACCCCGAACAGATCGCCCTGCTCGGCGCGTTCGCCCGCGAGGGGGCGATTGCGGTCGAAAACGCCCGCCTCTACGAAGCCGCGCTCCACGGCCTGGAGGTCAAGACGTGGCTGCTGCGCGAGATGAACCACCGGGTGCGCAACAACCTGGCCCGCGCCGTCTCCCTCTTGCAGATGCAACAACGCCGCCTGTCCGAAGATGCCGCCGCCTCTAAGGCGCTCACCGACAGCATCCTGCGCATGGAGAGCATCGCCCGCGTCCACGACTTGCTCTCGCGGGAGGAGATCGGCATCACCAGCGTGGCCGACCTGGTCCGCCTCGCCAGCGAGGTCGTCACCAACACCCTGAGCCGCCCCGACCTGCGCGTCCACTGGCAGATCGAGGCGGAGCCGATTGCCATCACCTCGGTCACAGCCTTCCCGCTGCTCCTGGCCCTGGTCGAACTGCTGTCGAACGCGCTGATCCACGGCTTCGCCGGGCACGAGGAAGGCACGATCCAGATCACCGCGACCTGCCCGGCGGGCGCGGTCCACATCACCATCCGCGACAACGGCGTGGGCCTGCCCGCCACCTTCGACATGAAGAAGAGTGCCGACCTGGGCCTGATGATCGTCAAGCTGTTGATCCAATCGGAGCTAAAAGGCACCGTGCGCCTGGAACCCGCGCCGGAGGGCGGCACGCAGGCGGCGATCGTCTTTACCCCCACCCGCGCCGACCCGGAATAGAGGAAGAGAGGAGAATCCGTTAGCACCCGTCCGCGATATGGGCACGCGCTGACTCCCGGCTGCTAACCTCACACCCCTATGGAATTTCGCGAATATCAGGTGATGTACCAGGCGGAGAGCGATCATTGGTGGTATCGAGGACTCCGCGATATTTTGTTCCGCCAGGCGGGGCTGCACCAGGCCGCCAGCCAGAACTGGCGCATCCTCGACGCGGGCTGCGGCACCGGGGGCACTCTGGAAGCCCTGCGGCAGCATTGTTGCGCCTTCGGCTTCGACTATGCGGCGGCGGCGCTCCATTTCTGCCGCGAACGCGGGCTGCGCCGGGCGGTGCACGGCTCGATCCTGGCGATCCCGTTCCCCGACAATACCTTCGATCTGGTGATCTCGAACGACGTGCTCTCTTCGCTGGGTGATGTCAAAGACCTGCAAGGCTTGCGCGAGATCTACCGGGTGCTGAAGCCGGGCGGGCGGCTCTTTGTCAACCTGCCCGCCTATGCCTTCTTGCGCTCGGAACACGACGCGGCGGCGTGGGTGGAACACCGCTATACCGGGGCCGAGGTGCGGAGCAAGTTCCACCTCGCCGGGTTCCGCGTGCGGCGGATCTCCCACTGGAACATGATCCTGTTCCCTATCGTGCTGGTGGTGCGGCTCTCGCGCCGGTCGGGGGCCAATCTGGACGAAACCGAAGCGCACTCGGATATCAAAGTGCCCCCGCCACTGATCAATGAAGCCCTGGCGGCGATCATCCGGCTAGAGTCGGTGGTATTGCGCTACATTGATCTCCCCATCGGCTCCTCGGTGTTCGCGCTGGGCCAGAAGCCGGGCCGCCGTTCGGCCGCCCGCCAACCTGCATTAGCAAAATCAACGGAGGGCAAGACCCGATGACAGACACCACCCCCTGGACCTGTAGCGTCTGTGGCACCGCCAACGCCGCCGACGCCGATCAATGCACC
>JBBSEL010000083.1:0-8803 GCA_038239755.1 Chloroflexia bacterium
CACCTCATACCTCATACCTCATACCTCGTCCTAATCTTTGGCCGAATCGATGGCATCCTGGGCGGTTTGGGCCGTATCGTGTGCGGCCTGTTCGACGTGATGGGTGGTATCGTGGGCGGCTTGCTGCGCTTGATGCTCTGCGGTCTGCGCGGTCTGCGCGGCCTGGTCGGCGGTTTGCTCGCCGTGGTGGGTCAGGTTGTGCAGCCCGTGCCCAATCGCGTCCTCGATATGATGGACCGCGTTGTCCAGGTTGTGGCGCAGGTCGGCCCCGGCGTGCGAGGCCATGTCGGGGATGCTTTCGCCGCCCTTGTCGGTTTCGTCGGCCCCCGGATGCAGATGATCGCCGATATCGTGGCTGAGTTGATCCCCCAGGTGCGCGGCGCGGTCGGGCAGGCTTTCGCCGGTATTGTGCTTAGACATTGTGTTGTCCTCCTCCGTATGGTGCAGTGGTCGCAGGGTGAACCTTCGGGCAGCGTTCGCTTCTATTATACGATAACGATCCAGCCCCCCATTCAGCACGCGCCCTGCTACCCGGCGTAGCCCTGCCTCCTCCACAGCGATCCGCCCCGCCTGCTGTGCTCCAATGGTTTACCGAGTAGTCCTGCACCGTTCCCCTGTTCTTCAAGTTCCATTTTAAGATTTTCTACGGTTGATACTAGAGAATATGAATAGCAATGAAACACTAAGCGAACCCTACAATACATCGTGCTACCGATTCTTAGGACATTACTCCTATTTAGGTCCTATAGATTGTGATTCCAGACTACTAATCATGTATAATGAGTCTTACCTGCTCAAGGCTGGTCAATGGGATGTGCCGAACCCGCTGTCGCGCATCAGAGGCGCTGTTGAACAAGGCAGGAATTGTACCGAACCGCGCCTGAAAATACGAAGTTGTGTACGATGCAACGCTGCCTGACTACGGGCAGATGAAGGCAACGACCCTGTAATCGACGGAATCTGGTTACAAAAGCTGGGGAGTCCTGAATCACTGAGCGATGATCCGGGAGCCTGAAAATGGGACATCCGCTCTCTACCCCACGCTCGGCGTGCCCAAGATCCCGCCGAGCGTACAGTAACCGCATCTCAGAAGGAGCAGAAGTACAAGGTTATGGATACGAAACATACGATGCCAATGCAGGCGCTTATTTTTCTTCCGGCTGTGCTCCTCATCGCAGTGGTTGCACTCTTCGCCCTTTCTGACAGCGTGCAGGCCGGGCACAGTGTTTGTCGCGCCGACCCTATTGTCTACTTCACCGACGGCACGCAGCTGACGATGATCACCGACCTGGATATTGATGTGGATCAGATCAACAAAATTGAATACACCGTGACGACGCCGCGTGGTAAGGTGGTAGATCACATCGTCTATGACGTGGGTGGGTTGGGCGTGAAAGAGAAGGTGAAGGTGATTGTCGGCTCGGGGAGCGGCACGTATACGCTTGACCAGTATGCGAAGACCCACGTAGCGGCCAATGTGACCGCGATCGATACGATCAACTCCGTAACGCGATCCGTTGGTGGACGGGATGCGCAGCATCTGATCGTGACGATCATCCCCTGATGGCGTGCGCCTGCCGCAGTCGGTGAGCATGCGGAAGGTCGTGGGCATACCCGGCGCTGGGATCGGCTGCGGCTACTACGTGCTGAGGATTTACTAATGATCGCGCTACTCAAGAGCTGGTCCCCCCAGCCCCTCGTGGGGAGTCTGCTGAGCGGGTTGGCCGTTGTTGGGATCGGGGGAGCGTGGTTGTTGGAAGGGGCACCGGCAGTCTCGGTCTCCACGCTGCTGATCATCCTGGTGCTGATCGTCGGGATTGTGGCGGCCTATCGCTTCCCGATCCATGTGGGTTTGCGCCGCAAGGTGGAGATGAGCACCGTCCCGATCTACTTGCTGGTGGTGCTGGTGCCCGGTGTGGGGCTGGCGGCGACGGCAGTGGGGTTGGGCATCCTGCTCGGCGAACTGATGGTGCGGGCGCAACGGGGCAACTATTACAGTGACGTGCTGACCAATGTCAGCCGCTGGGTGGTGGTCGTGCTGATCGGTGCGGCGGTGGGGCATATTCAGGGAGGGGATAGCGCGTTCCGCCTGCTGGTGGTGGCTCTGGTGCTCTGCGCGGGCGAGCTTCTGACGTATCCGCTGTTGCTGGCTCCCATCACCGGCGATCCGCCATTGGCGGTGCTTGCCGGTGCCTTATCGGACAGCCTGCCTGTTGAAGCTGTACAATACCTGCTGGGCGTCCTGGGGGCACTGGCCGTGACGGTGCAAGGCTGGGTGCTGCTATTGGTGATCTTGCCGACGGTGCTGATCTACTTCGCCGTTAAGAGCGCCAAGGAAATGCGCAATAGCACCCAGCAGATGATGGAGCACATGGCTGACATCGTCGACCTGCGCGATCCCTACACCGGCGGGCACTCGCGCCGGGTCGCCGCCTACACCGAACGTATCCTGCACGAAATGAACGTAACCGGGCCAGAGGCGGACTTGATCGTCGCGGCGGCGCGAGTGCATGACATCGGAAAAATTGGCATTCCCGACTCCGTGCTGAATAAGCCGGGGCGACTGACGGCGGAAGAAGCCGCAATCATGCAAGCGCACCCTGACCGGGGGGCAGATGTGCTGGCGTGCTACCCCGATTTCGCGCGGGGTATGACCATTGTGCGGCACCACCACGAGCACTGGAACGGCGGTGGCTACCCCGCCGGGCTGCACGAGACCGCTATTCCGTTCGGGGCGCGGGTGATCGCGGTTGCCGATAGTTATGATGCGATGACCTCGGACCGGCCCTACCGCAGTGCAATGGCTGCGGACGTGGCGGCCCGCATCCTGTGGGAGGGTCGGGGGCAACAGTGGGATGCTGCGGTGGTGGATGCCTGCTTGCGGATGCTCTCCCTCAGCGGCGCGGGCGACCCGCAGCCGTCCCCGCAGCCCGCCCCCGCTCTGGACGGCGGCACGCTGTGCGCCCCTGTCTTGCCGGGAATGGTGGCGGGGGTCGCCGGGCCGGGGACGCTCAACGGACCAGGCTGACCACCGTCAGGCCCGCCATATTCAGCAAGCTCAGCCAGATCAGCAGCAGGCCGATGCCCAGCGTCTTCAGCCACCGACCCGGCAGCAGCGCATGGAGGCCGCCGGTGAAGAGCATCGCGGCAGGCAGCAGCAGCGTGAACATATAGCGCCCCTGCGCCTGGAACGCCACCGTTAGGTTGAATTGGACATATCCGGCGATGATCCCCCCTGCCGCGACCGCCATCACCAGCGCGGCCTGCCAGGCGAAGGTCGGCACCCCGCGCCGCCTGATCACCGCCCGCAGGAGGAGGCCCAGCCCGGCCAGCGCACTCAACGCCAGTAAGGCCCCGCTGACGAACCGGGCCTGCATATAGGCCTCGGCAGGTATCGAGATGTCCATCCAGCCGAAGCGCCCCCAGATGCTTTCCCAGGTGGATTGATAAAACTCCGCGACGTTGGTCGGGTCGAGCCGCGAGAACCCGGCGCGGAACACCCGCAGCGAGTCGGTCGTGCCGGTCGGCTCGCCGTAGATCAGGATATTGCGCACCAGCCACCACCCACACACCGCCGCCGCCCCCGCCGTCGCGCCCCCCGCCAGCCGCAGCCCCCGCTCCAGCCGCGCCCGCCAGGTAGGCGGGGCCTGGAACACCCGGAACAGCCAGACCAACCCCAGCGCGGGCGCGAGGCTGACCGTGGTCAGCTTCGCCAGCACACACAAGCCCAGCATCGCCCCGGCCCCAATCATCCAGCGGTCTGCCGTCGGGCGGCGCAGGCCGCGAAACCAGACGAAGAAGGCGGCAGCGGCGGCAAAGTTGGCCGTGCTGTCGTTGCTGACCGAGGAACTGTTGGCGCAAAACTGTGGCAACAAGGCCACCGCGCCCGCCGTCGCCACCGCCCACAGCGGGGCGCGGGGAGCCAGTTCGCGGACGGCAGCCCAGCAGCAATAGACCGTCGCCGCCCCGAACAACGCGGTGATCAGGCGGCTGATATAGAGCACGGCCTGGGGTGTCGGCGGAACCAGCAGCGCCGCCCCCCCGGCCAGCAGGTAATACAGCGGCGGCTGGGTTGCTTCGTAGGGGGTGATCATCCACCAATCGGTGCGCCCCAGGGCCATGCTATAGGCGACCGTCCCCTCGTCGATGGGGTGGCCGATCACCGTAGTATGGGAGTCCCCTGGGTTATAATGAACTTCGGGCAGGATGAGTTGCTTGCGGACCTGCATCACCGCCTGGATGTGGGCCGGTTCGTCGGGCGCGTTCAGCGGCTTGGTCGCCGCCGTCCAGAGGAGGATCAGGAAGAAGCTGCTGACAGCCAGGGCGAGGCCCTGTCGCCGGGAGAGGCGGCGCAGCAGGGCGCGATCCGGCAGGCGCGGGAGGGTGGGGCGGGTCAGGGAGAGCGCACGCATAGGGCGGTTCCTCCGGGGGCGGGGCGCGGGCGGCGACGGATGACGGGTGGTGGGCCGTGCGGTGCGGGCGGCCCACCCTGGCGGGATCAGTATACGCGATTGCCCCGGCCCCGGCAATGCGCCGCCCCCGATGTGGGGATCGTGGGTTTGACTTTTTTTGCCCCCGTCCGTATACTACCTGGGCAGCCCTCCACCGTGTTCGCTTGCAGAAAGGCATCGCTACCGTGCGTATTATTCTCAACACCGGCAAAGGCGGGGTCGGCAAAACCAGCGTCTCGGCGGCCACCGCGCTCCGGCTGGCCGAACGGGGCTATCGCACCGTCGTGCTCAGCACCGACGCCGCCCACAGCCTGGCCGACTCGTTCGACGTAGCCCTGGGGCCAGAGCCGGTGGAAATCGCGCCCAACCTGTGGGGGCAAGAGATCGAAGTGCTCCACGAGCTAGACCAGCACTGGTCGCGGCTTCAGGAGTATATGAATACGCTGCTTACCTCGCAAGGGTTAGAGGGCGTGGTCGCGGAAGAGATGACGGTCATCCCCGGCGCGGAAGAGTTGGCCGGGCTGGTGCGGATTACCCAGCACGAAAAGAGCGGGCAGTTCGACGTGGTGATCGTGGACTGTGCGCCGACCGCCGACACGTTGCGCCTGCTCAGCTTCCCCGACGCGGCCCGCTGGTGGCTGGAAAAGATCTTCCCCATCCAGCGCCGGGCGACCAAGTTCCTGCGCCCCATCGCCCGCATGGTCACCGACGTGCCCCTGCCCGGCGACGATATTTTCGAGTCGGTCAAGCGCCTGCTGGAGAATATCGAAGAGGTCCACGCGCTGCTGGCCGACCCGCAGATGACCTCGGTGCGGATCGTGCTGAACCCCGAAAAGATGGTGATCAAAGAGGCCCAGCGCATCTTCACCTACCTCAACCTGTTCGGCTATACCACCGATCTGGTCGTCTGCAACCGGGTCATCCCCGCCGATGTGCAGGACGAGTATTTTGCCGGGTGGAAAGCGTCGCAGCAGCGCTACCG
This sequence comes from Chloroflexia bacterium, assembly GCA_038239755.1. Classification (GTDB taxonomy): domain Bacteria; phylum Chloroflexota; class Chloroflexia; order QHBQ01; family JAICKM01; genus JBBSAN01. The sequence goes on from JBBSEL010000083.1 coordinate 5,434, forward strand.
GGCGCTGGTCGGGGAAAGCTTCGATCCGGTGCCGATCCTCGATGTGCCTCTGTTCGAGCAAGAGGTGGTCGGGTTTGACATGCTGCGCCGCATGGCCGACATCCTCTACGGTGACAAAGACCCGGCGGCGGTCTGGTTCACCGGCAAGGTGCAGTCGATTGAGCAGCAGGGCGACGGCTATCTGCTGCGGCTGCCGTTGGGCTTCGCCTCGAAGGATCAGCTCGATGTGGTCCTGGTCGGGGATGAGTTGATTTTGCAGGTGGGCAGCTACAAGCGTAATATCATCGTCCCGCGTGCCCTGGCCCAGCAACAGGTGCGCAGCGCCAAGCTGGACGACGGCGAGTTGCGGATCACGTTCCGCCCCCGCGATCTGGTCGGCACGGGCAACGGGCGCTAGGGCAGGCGGGCGACCAGGAGTCCCCGGCCCAGCGCAATGACGCGCCAGGGTGTTCGCTGCTCAATGCCGCCACCCGCCGCCTGGCTACGCCAAACGGCGGAGCCGACGTAGGTCTTTTGGGCCGTAGCCCCAGGTGGACAAGCGCATTTAGATCATGTATAGTTAGGTCCGATAGCGACATGTAGGGTGCCTGGCTCCCTGGTGAGACCCGCACCACGTTCCCCAGTGTGATCCCGAGGTGGCAAGCCATGAACGACGACCCCATTCCCTTCCGCTCGCGTATGCAATCCTTCGGCAACGGAGCTGATGACCACGACGAACTGGATGATGCCCAAGAAGTGACGCTGGATACCCCTGTGCCGCCGGGCGGACGTGTCACGGAGCGCTTACCCGAATCCGCCGAGACCCGCACCAACTGGAGTATGTTCGACGTGGCCGCGATTCCGTTGGAAATTTTGCCCCCCGAGACGCAGCGGCACCTACGCACTGCCGGGCGCGAAGCGAGCCTGGTCGCCACCAGCCTGGCGGGCGGGTTGCTCAAGGGGCTGGCGGTGACGCTGAACGCCGTGGCCGAAGTGCTCAACGATTACAGCGAGCGCCACAGCAAAGTGACCGATCTGGATCAGGCGCGCCAGCGCCGCCAGCGGGTTGATATCGAAGTCGAGTAATTAACGGGGCCTCGTTTCCGGTGCCACGTCTGCCGCGGGTCGCTCGGGCGCGCAGCTGTTGGCCCATCCCTCAGGAGTTGTGAGCATGTCAGTCACCCCCCGCAAACCTGGGTCGCCCTCCGGCAATGGCACCAACGGCAAGGTGCCCCGCACCAATGGCCGGACCGCCACCCCCGCGCTGGTCGCCTCGCCCCCGCCCACCGATAATCGGTTGCTGGTTGAGGCCGTGCCCGGTGCGCCTGCTTCTGACGATTTAGACGAGTTGGAAACGCCCGCTGAAGGCGATGTCGTGGCCGCTCCTATCGTGGAGGAATCTGAGCCGGACGAGAGTGCGCTGAAAGAAGTCGCCGCCGAGGTCGTGTCCGACGAGGAACTCGAAAAAGTCATCGAGCACACCCTCCAGACCGAGGGCGTGGGCGATGTAGCCGCCGACACCGTGCGGCTCTACCTGCGCGAGATCGGCTCGACCCCCCTGCTCAACGCCACCGACGAGACCGAACTGGCGATCCGCATGGAGAAGGGCCGCGAAGCCGACGCCAAACTGGCCGTGCTCGGCATCCCCTCCTCGGTCCCCAACTGGGCGACCTCGGCCAGTGCCGCCCATCTCGCCGCGCTGCAACGGGGCGAAGCCGCCGCCAACGCCGAGAACAACCCGATCCCGCTGCCTGCCGACATCGAGCAACTGGTCACCGAGCGCGAACGGGGCAACACGGCCAAGCAACGACTGGTGCAGGCCAACCTGCGGCTGGTGGTCAGTATCGCCCGCCGCTACCTGGGCCGGGGGCTGTCGCTGCCCGACCTCATCCAGGAGGGCAACCTGGGGCTGATGCGCGCCGCCGACAAGTTCGACTTCCGCCGTGGCTTCAAGTTCTCCACCTATGCCACATGGTGGATCCGTCAGGCGATCACGCGGGCGATCTCGGACCAGGGGCGGACGATCCGCCTGCCGGTCCACGTCAGCGAGATGGTCGCCCGCCTGCGCCGCGCCACCCACCAGTTGCAACAAGACCTGCACCGGGAGCCGACCGAAGACGAGTTGGCGAACGAACTGCACACCACGCCGAGCAAGGTGCGGCGGATCATGGAGATCGCCAAGCAGCCGGTGTCGCTGGAAGCGCCGCTGGACGAGTCGGAAGACAGCTTCCTGGGCGACTTCATCGAGGATTCGAGCGTGGCGACCCCGCTAGAAGAGGCCCAACGGCAATTGCTGCGCGAAGAAGTGCAGAAGGTGCTGGCGAACCTGTCGGAGCGGGAGCGGCGGATCGTGGAGCTACGCTTCGGGCTGGAAGATGGCAAGCAGCGCACGCTGGAAGAGGTGGCCCAGCAGTTCGGGATCACCCGCGAGCGCATCCGCCAGATCGAGACGAAGATCCTGCGTAAGCTGCGCCACCAGCGCTTCGGCGGCAGCAAGCTGCAATCGTACTTGAATGACTGATGCGTGATGCGTGATGCGTGAAATGTGAAGGCCGGGACTACTCCCGGCCTTTGCTGTAGGTGCCTCGTGCTTTTATGTGAGGAGCTTACCTGATTTATGACCAATGAGCGCCCGGCCCCTGCCTCCCCGCAGTTGCGGTTCGTGCTGTATATACTGGTTTATAGCCTACCAGTGTTCATTATTATTGCCGGTTGCGGCCTGTTGCTGGTGCGCTCCCTCGTTCCGTCGTTGGGAGGTGTAGGCGCTTCAGTGGTGGCCGGGCTGATCGTGCTTACGGTGGTGGCCTTCTACATCCGGGCGCACCGGCGGCTGCGGGCGCGAGAACGGGTGGTCATCGCCCGCCCGGTAGAGGAGGTCTTTCGCCGGATCGCGACGGAGTGCTTCGCCACCCGCGCCGAGGTGATTGCGCGGGCCGTCCCGCCGGGCACCTCGTTCACCGTCGAGCAGACCTCTGCCGGGCCGGTGGGGGTCGGCACCACCGGACACGAACTGATTGAGCTAGATGGGCAGCGGGGCGAGTGGTTTTACCTTGTTACCGCCTATGACCCGCCTCGCTGCTTCACCCTCACCCTCACCCTACCCCCAGCCCCGGTGCAGCTTCATATCCGCTATGACCTGGCCCCGGTGCTCGGTGGTACTCAACTCACGGTAACCAGTGACTTTGCGCCGCTCGGACAGTGGCGGTTCTTCACCCCATACTATAGCCGCCGCTATGAGGGCTATATCCGGGGGCGGGCGGCCCGGTGGAAAGAATTTCTGGAAGCGTAAGCCCCGGTCAGGCGGGGTGCGCGTCTCGCCAGGCGCGGATGGCGGCGGCGTGTTCGTGGTAGTGCGCGTATACGTCGCCGCGCAGGATGTGCCAGACGATGA
>JBBSEL010000084.1:0-8798 GCA_038239755.1 Chloroflexia bacterium
AAAGAGGGTGGGAGCATCGGGCGGGTTCATCGGGTGCGGCCTCCAAATCCAGGGTACACCGCATTATACGGCAAAACGGGGGTCCTGGAAAGCGCCGCCGGGCAACGGAACGGGGCCGCCAATTGCCGGAGGAGGGCGCGCCTTCGGCGCGGGTCTAATGGTCCCGCAGGGCAAAGGCCCTCGGGGCAGGCAAACAAGGGATAGTGGGTCTATAATTCGCTGTCGGAGCATCCTATACTGGAAGGGGAGTAGGACAGTCTGCGTGATCCGCGTGCGCGTGGACCCCAAACCAACCGGGAGGATACCGTATTGCAGTGGTCATCAGAACAGCGAGTGGTGGTCGGGATCGCACTCATCAGCATCATCGTGGTCGGGAACTTTGGGATCGCCTATCAAAACACGCGCGCGCTGATCGATGCGGACACCTGGGTCGCCCATACCCACGAAGTACTCGCCGCCCTGGCCGCGATGGAAAGCGAGCTGTCGGACGCCCAGGCGGGGATGAGGGGCTTCATCATCACCGGTGAGGCGGCCTTACTGGCCCCCTATCGCACCGCGCACGCCGACATCACCCCCCAGATCGATAACCTCCGTGCCTTGACGGCGGATAATCCTGTGCAGCAGAAACGCCTTGTGGTGCTGGGGCCCCAGATTGACCTGACGTTCCGCACCTTCCAGCAGATAATTGATGTGCGCCAGCAAGCGGGCTTCGCTGCCGCGCAACAGATGGTCCAGGCGAGTAAGGGAGAGAGCGCGCTGATCGCCAGCCGACAAATCCTTGCCGACATGGAAACCGAGGAGAGACAGCTCCTGGCGCAGCGCACCACCAACGCCCAGGAGGGCACCACCAGCACCATCCTGGCCTTCGCTGCCCTGGCCCTGTTGGGATGCGCCCTGCTGGGTGTCCTCGTCCTGCTCGTCCACCGCGACCGCCGTGAGCGCCAGCGCGCCGAGAGAGCGTTGCAGGCGCAGCAGAGCTTGTATGAGCTACTGTTGCAGGCCCAGAGTGACCTCGGCGTGGGTGTGATTGTCGCGAACGGCAGCCACATCCTTTATGCCAACGATGCCTTCGGGGCCATCACCGGGTACAGCGCGGTGGAGTTGCGGGCAATGGTGTCCCCGCTCGACCTCATCACCGCCGAGGAGCGCGTGGCCTATATAGACCAGGCGCGCCGGTTTGCTCAGGGGGAGGACATTTCCCCTGTGTTCGAGACTACAATGACGCACCAGGGCGGCCAGGAAGTCGCCGTCCAGGGCGCGCTCCAACGCACCATGTTCGAGGGCCAGCCCGCGCTGATTGTGCTGATGCAGGACGTCACGGCGCGCAAAAAAGCCGATGACGCGCTGAACTACGAGCGCTACCTGCTGGATACGCTGATGGATAACGTGCCCGACAGTATCTACTTCAAAGATCGCGAGAACCGCTTTATCCGCATCAGCACGGCCATCGCCACTGCTCTTCATCTGGCCGACCCGCGGGAAGCCATAGGCAAATCCGACGCCGATTTTTTCTCGGCGGATCTGGCGGCGGCCTCCTCCAAAGACGAGCAAGAGATCATCCGCACGGGTATCTCCATCCTGGCGAAAGAAGAGCGCGAAGTCTGGCCGGATGGGCACGAGACCTGGGTGCTGACCACCAAGATGCCCCTGCGCGACAGGCATGGAGCCGTCATCGGCACCTTTGGCGTCTCCCACGACATCACGGCGCGCAAGAAGATCGAGCGGATGAAGAACGAGTTCGTCTCGACGGTCAGCCACGAACTCCGCACGCCCCTGACATCGATCCGCGGCTCGCTGGGCCTGATTGCCGGGGGCGTCGTGGGCACGATCTCGCCGCAGGCCAAAGCGTTGATCGATATCGCCTACAGCAACAGCGAACGCCTGGTGCGCCTGATTAACGATATCCTGGATATCGAGAAGATCGAGTCGGGCAAGATGGCATTCGATCTGCAACCGCAGGAGTTGATGCCGCTGGTAGAACAGGCCCTGGCCGCCAACGCGGGCTATGCCGCGCACCTGGGCGTCCATTATGTGCTGGCACAAGCGGTGCCCGGAGCGCAGGTCAATGTAGACACCGACCGCCTGATCCAGGTGCTCACCAATCTGCTCTCGAACGCGGCCAAGTTCTCGCCCCTCGGCGCGGCGGTTGAGCTGGCGGTCACGCGCACCGACGCGATGCTGCAAGTAGCGGTCACCGACCACGGGCCGGGGATCCCGGACGAGTTTCGCAGCCGCATTTTCCAGAAATTCGCCCAGGCCGATTCGTCGGATACGCGCCAGAAAGGCGGGACGGGGTTGGGCCTGAGCATCTGCAAAGCCATTGTTGAGCACCACGGCGGCGAGATCGGCTTCAGCACCACCGGGCCGACCACCTTTTACTTCACGCTCCCGGACCAGGACGAAAGCCTGCGGCTCGCCTTGTGTGACCACGTACCGTTGCGATCGGACTTGCCGTCTGTCGCCATTTCGTATACAATAACAAGTGATGCGCCGTATCTAGCCTGACCACGGCGTTGTACCCGTCGGCGTCCCTATGCCACCCTTGTCCAGCCGTGCCCTGTTGGGTGCGTTGCTGGACTCCCCGTCCCTGGACTGTCAGCGTGTCGGCAGTGGGGTGGGGATGATTTTATTTTGGTCTCGCCAATCGGTCGCTATCGGTTGGCCGTTCGGAGTGAAAGGAGCTACCGCGTGTATGTTGAGTTGCGTGACGGCGAAGGTTTTGAGCAAATGCTGCGCCGGTTTACCCAGCAGGTAAATCGCCAGGGTTTGTTGAAAGAACACCGCCGCCGTCGCTTTTTTGTGTCCAAGAGCGAAGATGAGCGCGAGCGGCGCAAGCGCAATGCCCGGCGCCGGGCCACCCGCCGCGCCCCCCGCACGTAAGGTCTCACGTTCGGGGTCCCGCGCGCCGGTCATCGTTGATTGTAAGGGGCGGCCCCCCGGTCGCCCCTTTCGCGCGCCCGTCATCCTTGCCCTCCCATGAGATATTCAGGCTCCCTCGCCCTGTGGGCGAGGGAGCCACAATAGCCCGGCGGGCAAGAGAATAAGCAGCCACAGCACTATCCCACTATCTCACCTGGACATTGCCCCACCCGCCTAAAGTTTGGTACAATGGATCGCTATGACCACACCGTTTCGCTGGACCGATCTACCGCCGGGGTTCTTGGCCCTCTCGCCCATGGCGGGGGTGACCGACGCGCCGTTCCGCCGCGTGTGCAAACGCTATGGGGCCGACGTGATTTTCACCGAGATGGTCTCGGTGGAGGCGCTGCTGCACCGGCACCCCAAGACGACGAGCCAGATGCTCCACTATGTGCCGGAGGAGCGCCCGATCATCTGCCAGTTGATGGGCAGCGAACCGGGGCGCATGGCCGAGGCTGCCCGCGTGGCCGCCGACCTAGGGTTCGACGGCATTGATATCAACATGGGTTGCCCGGCGCAAAAGGTGATCAGCAACGATTGCGGCTCCTCGCTGCTGGACTCGCCGGACAAAGCCGCCGCCATTGTCACGGCGATGGTCGCCGCCACGCCACTGCCGGTGTCGGTCAAGATGCGCGCCGGGGTGCGCGACAGCGTGCAGCCCACGTTCGCCCGGCGGATGGAAGCGGCAGGCGCGGCGGCGCTGACCATTCATCCCCGGACCAAAGAGCAGGCCTATCGCGGGCAGGCCGATTGGAGCATCACCGCGCAGATCGCCGCCGCCGTCACGGTGCCGGTAATGGGCAGCGGCGACCTGATGACCTGGGGCGACATCACCCGGCTGTTCACCACCACCGGCGTGCAGGGCGCGTTCGTGGCGCGAGGCAGCATGGGCAACCCCTGGATCTTCGGGCGGCGGCCCTACACCCCCCCGGTGGACGAACTGATCGCCGTCATCCGCGACCATACGATGATGATGCTGGAGCACAAGGGACCACACGGCCTGATCGAGATGCGCAAGCACCTGGGCTGGTACCTGAAAGGCTTCAGTGGGGCACGCGACCTGCGCGACCGCTGCAACACCGTCCAGACCATCGCGGACATTGAGGCGCTGCTGGCGGTGGTAGCCGAGGTCTACGACCGCCCCGCTATCGCGGCCTGATCCATCCGGTGCAAGACCCGCAGGTGCGAGGACGAGAACGGCGTAACGCCTCCAGGGTGTTGCGCCGTTCTCGTATTATGTGACTGGGGGCCAAACGATTCCGGCGTGGGAGCGCGGGATCGGCCTCCCACGCCCGGCAGCTACCGGGTAGCCCAACCCCGTACAGTATAATCAAGAGGAGAAGGCCAGCACCCTTAGCGGACTGCTGACTGCTGATTTCCAAATTGATCCCAACCCTTTGCCCGGCTGAACGATACTAGTGGTAGAAGGCCTTCACAACAGCGACGCACGAGGAGCAGGCATGGAGGAGAGCGAGGCAATAGCGCGTCTGAAAGCGGGTGACATCGGCGGCCTGGAGCCGCTGGTGCGCGCCTATCAGGTGCGGGCCATTCGCGCCGCTTTCCTGATCTGCCACGACCGGGCGCTGGCCGAAGACATCGTCCAGAGTGCATTCGTGCGGGCCTATGAACGCATCGCCCAGTTTGACGCGACGCGCAGCTTCGGCCCCTGGTTCTTGCAGAGCGTGGTCAACGATGCGCTGAAGGCGGCGGCCCGCCAGGGGCGCACCAGCCCGCTCGACTGGGAGGGCGAGGACGCCCCCCTGCCGCTGATCGATCCGGGGCCGACCCCGGAAGAGTTGTTGGAGGCAGCGGAAACCCATGCGGCTATCGGGGCGGCGCTGGCCCGGCTGTCGCCGGAGCAGCGAGCGGCCATCGTGCTCCGCTACTACGCCGGGCTGAGCGAAAGCGAAATGACGGCCCGGCTGCGCGCCCCACCGGGCACGGTCAAGTGGCGACTACACGCCGCCCGGCACCGGCTCCGCACCTTGTTGCCGGGCTGGCTGGCCCCCAGCGTCCACCGCGAACCCTAGCAAAGAGGACCTGTATGGATGATCCGCTGCGCCCTGCGCGCCTGACCCGCAAGCTCGACCGCTATGCCGGGCAACAGGTGCCCGCCACGGTCGATCTGTGGCCCGCGATCCGGCGCACACTCTTGACACCGGCGCAACGATCCGGTATCTTTAGTAGTGGGGGGACCGACTCCCCCTCCCGTTCGTCTACCCCGCGCACCCGCGCCCAGCACAAAGAGAATGGAACTATGAGCCGCAACTACGAACAATCAACGGTGTCGGATGACCCGTCCGATGAGTCGGTGAATAGCAGCGTCGCCCGCCCGCGTCGCCCCCCCACGGTGGCGCGGATCCATGTCGAACCGGCCCCTTCCGAGGAACCGATTCCGGCAGTGGCGCGCAGCAACACGCCGGTCATCCTGGGCATTGTTGGCCTGGGAGGGCTAGTCGCGTTGTTCCTGGTCGCCATGATTCTCAACAACATTAATCAGGCCAACAGCGCCGCGACAGGGAGCACCGGGGGCACCGGGGGCACCGGGACCGCCGCCGCCGCCGGTCCCGCCGATGTGGTGCCGGGGTCACTGGCCGTGGATTTCACCGCGACCAACCTCACCGACGGCAAGGTCGTCCATGTGTCGGATTACATCGGCAAGAACCCGGTGTGGCTCAACTTCTGGGCCTCGTGGTGCGGCCCCTGCAAGCAAGAGATGCCCGATATGGAGCAGCTCTACCAGTTGAACAAGGATAAAGGGCTGGTCATCCTCGGCTTCGATGTGCGCGAGGACCAGAAGACGGTTAGCGACTTCGTGACCAGCCAGGCCTTCCATTGGACCTTCCTGCTCCAGCCCAGCGGCGACACGGCGAGCCGCTACTACGTGTCGGGCATTCCCACCCACATCTTCATCGGCAAGGACGGGATCATCAAGAGCCGCATTTCCAGCGGCTTGCCCCGTTCCTACATGGAAAACGAACTGAAGAAGATCCTGGACCAGTAATCCAGAGGCACACCGGCGGGGCAGGCGTGCGGTGCAAACCGCCCCTGCCCCGTTTTGTTATCCCCGTACCCCCCTTGCCGCGATGATCGACATTATCGAAGTCGTCCCCTACGACCCGATCTGGCCTATCCGCTTTGCCGAGGAACACGCACGGCTAGCCACGCGCTTCCCCGAAGCGGTCGCCATCGAGCACATCGGCAGCACCGCCGTGCCAGGGCTGGCCGCCAAGCCGGTGATCGACATCCTGATCGCCGTGCCCACCCTCCTACCGCCCGCCGTCTATCAGGAACGAGTCACCGTTCTGGGATATGTCTATCGCTATCATGACGACGATGGGGACCGGCATATATTCTGCCGTAAAGGGATGCCGCGCACGCACCATCTGCACATCGTAGCCGCCGACGATGCGGAACAACTCCGCCCTCTCACCTTCCGCGACTATCTCCGCACCCACCTCCAGGCCGCCCAGGACTACGCCGCGCTCAAGCACACCCTCGCCGCCCGCTTCCGAGAGGACCGCCCCGCCTACGTCGAGGGTAAAACCGCCTTCGTGCTCGCCATCCTGGCCCGCGCCGCCGCTGAACACTCCTAACCGCCCTCACCCCAGGAACCCGCTCCCCCGCCCATCCGTTGTATTAGGGGACGAGAGAGGTTTGAGGTTTGAGGTGTAGCTAAGCGTACCTCGTACCTCGTACCTCGTACCTCGTCGCACCCCCCTTGCCGGCCTGGCCCCGGATCGGGTATGCTGGAGTGCTGATGCGCAGCCGCGGCTACGCACGACATTGTTTTTTAGAGGAGGTTTCCCGTTTTGGTTTCGTCACACAAGTACCGATGGAGCACTCGTCTGCTGCTGAGCCTGGCCGTGCTAGGCCTGCTGGGCAGTGCCCTCTTGCCGACCGTCCGCGCCGCCGAAGGCACGCCGACGCCGGGCACCACCGCCGATTCGCCCGCTGCGGGTGGGGGCGGCATTCCCAACACCAACATTAATCCCTACGGGGCGAACGTCTTCCTGCACAAAGAAGTGGAGCAGGTCAAGATCGAAAAAACCTTGCAGATGGCGAAGGATGCCGGGCTGACCATGCTCAAGCAAGAGTTCCCCTGGGACGAGATCGAGTTCAAGAAGGGCTATTTCCACGACGATAAGTGGAACAAGGACTCCTGGGCCAAGTTCGATAACATCGTCAGCACCGCCGAGAAATACGGCATCACCCTGGTGGCGCGTATTGACCACGCTCCCGACTGGGCGCGGCCCGACGGCAGCAGCGCGGGCGACGCGCCGAAAGACCCTAACGACCTGGCCGACTTTGTCGCCTCGTTCTTGCAGCACTATAACGGGCGGATCAAGTATATCCAGGTCTGGAACGAGCCGAACCTGCACAACGAGTGGGCCGACGCGGGCCAGGTAAACCCCGCCGGGTATGCCGCGCTGCTGAAGGCCGTCTACACCCGCGCCAAGGCGACCGACCCCAACGTGCTGATCCTCAGCGCGCCGCTGGCGATCACGCTGGAGGACTGGCCGCAAGGCGACCCGCAGTACCGCCGCAACCTGAGCGAACTGGTCTACTGGCAAGAACTGTACGCGGCAGGGGCGAAGGACACCTTCGACATCCTCTCGGCCAACGCCTACGGCCTGGACCAGGCCCCCGACGCCGCGCCGAGCAAAGACACGCTGAACTTCCGCCGGGTCGAACTGCTGCACGACATCATGGTGGCGAACGGCGACGGCAACAAAGCGGTTTGGTTCAACGAATATGCCTGGAACGCCAGCCCGACCACCCTCTCGCAAGACGAGCAGTTGCACTGGCGGCGGGTGGACCCGGCCACGCAAGCGCAGTACACGGTAGACGGGATCAGCTATGCCCGCGAACACTGGCCGTGGGCGGGGGTCTTCTTCATCTGGTACCTGCGCCAGGTGGGCGACATCACCCCCGACAAGGCCGAGTATTACTTCCAAATGGTCGATCCTGACTTCAACCCGCAGCCGATCTATGACGCGGTGAAAGCCGCCGCGACGGGCAGCGGGAGCGGCGCCGCCCAGGCCGCCACCGCGACCACCACCCCCGCCGCCACCGAGGCCACGCCCACCACCGGGACTGAGGCCGCGCCCACCGACACGGCGCTCCCCGCCGCGCCTGCCGACACCGCCACGCCCGCCCCGGCGATCACCCCCGGCCTGGGGGCGAACGCAGGCAGCAGCAATGATAATTCGGGCCTGGCCGTACTCCTCGCCGTGATCGGCATCGTACTGATCGGAGGGGCCGCGGCTGCCTTCTGGTTCACTCGCCACAAGGTGTAAGGACTGAGGACTGAGGACTGAGGACTGAGTGATGAGCAATGAGTGATGAGCAAGGTATGTTATACTCATCGCTCATCGCTCATTGCTCATTGCTCATTGCTTGCTACTAACCACTAACCACTAACCACCATGATCGAAGCACGCGGGTTAACCAAGCGATTTGGGTCGTTCACCGCCGTCGATCACCTCGATTTGGAGGTGGCCGAGGGGGAGATCCTGGCCTTGCTGGGGCACAACGGGGCGGGCAAGACGACGACCGTGCGGATGCTGACCGCGTTGACGCAGCCGACCGAGGGCACGGCCCGCATCGCCGGGTACGACACCGTGACCGAGTCGGTGCAGGTGCGGCAGTTGATCGGGCTGTTGACCGAGTTGCCCGGTCTGTACAACCGGATGCGGGCGATGGATTATCTGGACTTCTTCGGCCAGTTGCACGGGATGCCACCCGCCGACCGCCGCGCCCGGAGCGTAGAACTGTTGGAACGCTTCGATCTGGCGGACGCGGGGGATCGCCGCCTGGGCCAGTATTCCAAGGGGATGCGCCAGAAGATCGCCCTGATCCGCACGCTGCTGCACGAT